>JAUXNR010000249.1 GCA_030682755.1 Flavobacterium sp. | reverse complement strand
CAGTTACCGGATGAATTTCGGTTGGATGAACAATTGAAGCAAATTTCTCAAAACCTTTCTATTTCAACAGAAGTTTTTGACACGGAACATTTTTATACGATAAGAACCGAATTAGCCGAATTTTTTCAAGGAAAGAAACTTTTGTTGATGGAAAACTTCTATCGTATGATGCGAAAAAAGCACGACATTTTGATGGTTGGAAATAATCCGATTGGGAATCAGTGGAATTTTGATCACGATAATCGTAAAAAATACAAAGGTGAAGTTCCGATTCCGAAGGCGAAAATTTTTTCGAAAAATGTCGAAAAAGTTATCCATCAACTGGAAAAAATAAAAGTCAAAACCTTTGGTTCAATTGATGTAGAAAAATTCAACTGGCCAACTTCCAGAGCAGAATGTTTAGAGCAACTTGATTATTTCTGTCATCATTTACTAAAACATTTTGGCGATTATGAAGATGCAATGCACACGGAGGAAAAATTTCTGTTTCATTCGAGATTGTCGTTTGCGATGAATACGAAAATGCTTTCGCCGAAGGAAGTGATTGAACAGGTTGTCAATTATTATCATCAAAACGAAGATGAAATAACCCTTTCACAAGTTGAAGGTTTTGTGAGACAAATTTTAGGTTGGCGAGAATATGTTCGCGGAATTTATTGGAAAGAAATGCCCAATTATTCCAATATGAATTCTTTAGAAAATCATAACAAATTACCTTATTTTTATTGGACAGGGAATACGAAAATGAATTGTATGAAGCATTCCATTTCTCAAAGTTTGGATGAAGCGTATGCTCATCACATTCAGCGTTTAATGATTATCGGGAACTTTTCATTACTCACTCAAATGCATCCCGATGAAGTCGATGCGTGGTATTTAGGTGTTTACATCGATGCGATTGAATGGGTGGAAATGCCCAACACACGTGGAATGAGTCAATATGCCGATGGTGGAATTTTAGCCACCAAACCGTATGTTTCCTCCGGAAGTTACATCAACAAAATGAGTAATTATTGCGGCAGTTGTCACTATAATGTGAAAGAGAAACTAGGCGAAAAAGCATGCCCGTTTAATTCTTTGTATTGGAATTTTTTAGATGACAAAAAAGAGCATTTCAAAAACAATCAACGGATGGCGATGATGTTAAATTTATTGAATAAGATTCCGGCAGAGGAAT
>JAUXNR010000222.1 GCA_030682755.1 Flavobacterium sp. | reverse complement strand
AAACTACTTTTCAAATCATCAATCTTTCCTTTTTTTACATTTTCCAATAGTGCAATCACAGCATCTTGATACACATCAGTCAATTCATCTTTGTCCAAACCATATCTATTGGAAAAGGCCAAAAAACCATTCTTATTGTCTTCATACACTTTTTTAATGGCCTTTTCATCACCGGCTTTTAATCGTGCAATCAAATGTGTGACGTTTGTCATTAGTGTGCTTCTTTTTTGAAAGTAAACAAAGCTAATTAAAATAATTTTTAATTGTCATGTTTACCTTTTTTAAATCGATACACTAAATAGAAAATTAATGAATGTTTAATTAAATTTTATAACGATGAAAAAATTTTTAACCATGCTGGTAGTACTCCTTTTTATCCAATTCAACTTTGCACAAGAAACAGTAGGAGGACGAGTAGTCAAAAATGCTAAAGACAAAACCTATAATCGAGGTGAACAAAAAGGAGATGATACTGTTGATAAAACTTTAAATAAACTGGAAGAAGGCATTAATAACATTTTTAAAAAGAAAGAAAAAAAATCTAAAGAGTCTAAAAGTAAAACTTCTAACTCAGGAACTTCATCCGGTACTTATGACCCTATCAATACCAAAACAGACAAAGAGGGAAACACCGATTATTCTGCCTTCAAAAATTTTGATTTTGTGCCGGGTGAAAACGTTTTGTTTTTTGATGATTTTTCCAACGGCCTGAACCAATGGAATAAAGTAACCTGGGATGAATGGGAGGAAAAACACAAAGGGATGGTTACAACCACAAATGTGGCTCCGGGCAATTGGTATTATATGCCCAGAAAAGGAATGACAGCTCCTAAAAGTCTTAAAGCTTTGCCTAATCAATTTACACTTGAGTTTGACTTTTATTATGATGAGGAGCACTCTGAACATGAAGGAGGCATAAGCATCATGTTTGTTAAAGTAAAAGGGTTCAACATTAATAACTATGATTTTTATTTTGAAAGAAATACCAGATTAGGACTTGAGGTTCATCCTGCACATGACCACCTATTTTTAAAAGGTTGGAGAGAATATGGGTATACAGGCGGAATCGATGAAAGTGAAAGAATACTTATAGATGATAGACAAAAATACCTAGAGACCAATAAGGTATATAGAGTATCTGTCTCAAGAAATGGCTCACATGTTCAATTGTACATCAATCAAGATAAAGTCATTGATTTACCAAATGCCTTTCCATCCAATGAAAGCTACACTTTTATGCTGGGAAACAATTCTTGGATAAGTGGTTTATATGTTAGTAATATTAGAATAGCCACCGGCTCCCCTCAACCTGCCAAAGAATTTAATGATAAAAAGACATTTATCACCCAAAATATTCATTTTGATGTGAATTCAGAGGTGATTAAACCAACATCATATCAGGTACTTAAAGAGATTGCCGCTTCTATGCAACAAATTAGCGGAAACATCAAAATAGTTGGACACACCGATAGCGACGGTAGTGCCGAACACAACTTAGTGCTTTCTCAAAAAAGAGCCGCATCGGTCAAAAGAGCTTTGGTCAACGAATTTGGAATAGATGCCAATAAATTAACCACCGATGGCAAAGGACTCTCACAACCTTTAAATAAAAACAGCAATGCTTCTGAAAAAGCACAAAACAGACGTGTAGAATTTATCATTCAATAATCAAAATTAAATATTTTTAAAATGAAAAAATCAATTAGTATAATCATTTTGTTCTTTGGATTTATTGTAAATGCTCAATGGGATGGCACCTACAACACCAAATTTGGAGTAGTAAAACTCATTCAAGAAGCCGGAAACTCGAGCAATAGTCATCAACAAATAGTGTATGGTGATTATGGTCAGAATGGCACGATGATAGGAAAAGTTCTAAACCAAGGAAGAGAGTTACACGGAACTTTTCATAATGGTAGCCAGAGCGGATCTTTTATATGGAGAAAAGTGGGTGTTGGAGACCCCATCAACATTAGAAACTTTTCGGGATTTTGGGGATATGGAACTCAAAACAATGATTATTCCAATAACGAAGAACACAAATGGAATGGAGA
>JAUXNR010000221.1 GCA_030682755.1 Flavobacterium sp. | reverse complement strand
TCGGAATTTTTATTGGAACAATTGGATTCTTCTTTGTGTTATTCCTTTTATATGCAAGATCTTTCCCTGTGATCGCTCAAGCGGAAGTAAAAACAATCTTGAAATCATCAGGTGAGTTTTATAAGAAGAGAAGAGAAGAAGAAGGACATCACAATCATTAAGAAAATTAGTAGTTAGAAATTATGAGTACTAAAGTAATACAAGCACTATACAATGATGATGACATCTTAATGGATGCTGTCAAAGAAACACGTAAAGCTCATCATCATATTGAAGAGGTTTTTACACCGTTTCCGGTTCATGGTTTAGACAAAGCAATGGGTTTAGCACCTACACGATTGGCAATTGCTTCTTTCATGTATGGAGTTGTTGGTTTGTCTTTAGCAACTTGGATGATGAATTATATTATGATTCAAGATTGGCCTCAGGATATTGGTGGAAAACCAAGTTTCAGTTATATTGAAAACATGCCGGCTTTTGTTCCAATTATGTTTGAGTTGACCGTGTTTTTTGCTGCTCACTTAATGGTGATTACTTTTTATATGAGAAGTAAATTGTGGCCATTTAAACAAGCAGAAAATCCGGATGTTAGAACAACCGACGACCACTTTTTAATGGAAGTTACAGTAAATAATAACGAAGAGGAGTTAGCATCATTTTTAAAGAATACAGGTGCAATAGAAATTAAAGTTGTTGAAAAGCACTAATATATAGATATGAAAAGCTTATTAAAAATATCACTTTTATTTGGTTTAGCCGTATCGGTTACTTCTTGTTTTGATAAGAAGAGTCCAAATTATCAATTTTTCCCTAATATGTATGAGTCAGTTGGTTATGAAACCTATGCTGAATCTGAAGCATTTAATGGAGATAATCAATTGCAAGGTCAAACTGCTCAAGAACCACCTCAGGGAACAGTTAAAAGAGGTTTTGAGATTTTTGAATACGAAAATTCTACAGCAGGTTATGATTTGGCCAAAGCAAATTTAAAATCACCTTTAGATTCTATTTCCGTTAAGGAACAAGCCAAAGGAAAAGAATTATACGGAATTTATTGTGCAATTTGCCATGGAGATTCCGGAAACGGTCAAGGTCAATTAGTGAAGAACGAAAAATTTCTTGGTGTTCCAAGTTATGCTGACCGACCTGTTACAGAAGGAAGCGTATATCACGTAATAACTTATGGATTAAATTCTATGGGTTCACATGCGAATCAATTGTCTCAACACGAGCGTTGGTTAGTGACAGATTATGTGCTTCAATTAAAGAGTAAATTATAATATTGACAACTAGATTATATTTAGATATGTATACCTTTTCCAGTAAATTAAAGATATTTTCCTTTGTTCTAATGGCCGTTGGTTTGTTAGGAATTGGTTATGGTTTTTTCACCGCACCAAAAACAACAGAGCAGGTTGAAAAAATTCTTGAGGCACAACATCATGGACATGATGCTCATGGCGATGCTCATCATCATGAAGCAGAAGGTCATGATCATGCTGCTCATGAAGCAGAACATCAAGAGCATTTGGAACATGTTTTGCATCAATTGCAAAATAAACCTTGGGCAGCGGTATATGTAGCAGCATTGTTCTTTATGTTGATTTCTCTTGGAGTATTAGCTTTTTATGCAATTCAAAATGTAGCTCAAGCCGGATGGTCTCCCATCTTATTTAGAGTAATGCAAGGTATAACAGCTTACTTACCTGTAGGATCTGTTATCTTTTTTATCTTATTGATTTTATCTGCTTTCCATTTTAATCATTTATTTGTTTGGATGGATGCGGATTTGATAAATCCTGAAAGTCCTAAATTTGACAAGCTTATTGCAAATAAGTCAGGTTATTTAAATGAATATGCTTGGTTAATTAGAGCGGCAATTTTCTTGATTGGATGGAATTTATACCGTTATTTTTCAAGAAAAAATTGTTTAGCTCAAGATGAAGCTTCTGATAATGCTTTTTACAAAAAGAACTTCAACATCTCAGCCGGATTTTTAGTATTCTTTATTGTAACAGAATCTATCATGTCTTGGGATTGGATTATGTCTGTTGACCCACACTGGTTTTCAACTTTATTCGGATGGTATGTTTTTGCTTCCTTCTTTGTAAGTGGTATTACAGTAATAGCCTTAACAACATTATATCTAAAATCTAAAGGATATTTAGAGCATGTAAACACAAGTCACATTCATGACTTAGCAAAATTCATGTTTGGTATTAGTATTTTCTGGACCTATTTGTGGTTTTCACAATTCATGTTGATATGGTATTCAAATATTCCAGAAGAGGTAACGTATTTTATTACTCGAATTGAGCAATATAATCTCCCGTTTTTCGGAATGTTGGCCATGAACTTTATCTTCCCATTTTTGATTTTAATCAATACAGATTTCAAGAGAATTACTTGGATTCTTGTTATGGCAGGTATTGTTATTTTGTTCGGACATTATATTGACTTCTTTAATATGATTATGCCTGCAACTGTTGGAGATCAATGGTTCATTGGTGCAGGTGAATTGGGTGCATTAGCTTTCTTCTTAGGGTTGTTTATTTTTGTAATATTCTCTGCCTTAACAAAAGCTCCTTTAGTACCTAAGCGTAATCCATTTATTGAAGAAAGTAAACATTTTCATTATTAATATTTAAAGATTTAAACAGATGACAAGTTTGTTAGTTCTAGTTGTTATAGCCTTGGTTTCAATTGCAGTTTGGCAGTTGACTAAAATATTTGATTTAACTCAAATTGGAAGTAACGTAGATAATTCCCAAGTCGCAAATGACAATGATAATAATGTGAATGGTTATTTAATGTTCGCATTTTTAATCTTCATTTACTTAACCACCATTTTTTGTGTTGTAAAGTATGGTCATTTTCCATTAATGTCAAATTCAGCGGCAGAACATGGTGCAGAAGTTGACCGATTGATGTGGATTTCTATGATTTTGATTTTTTTCGTTCAAACCATAACTCAGGCGTTACTTCACTATTTTTCATTCAAATACAGAGGAAAAAAAGGAAATACAGCTCTTTATTTTGCAGACAACAATAAATTAGAAATGATTTGGAGTATTATTCCGGCAATTACTCTTGCAGGTTTAATTCTTTACGGATTATATGCTTGGACCAACATTATGTTTGTTGATGAAGAGAATGAAGATTTAATGATTGTAGAAATTTATGCAAAACAATTCGGTTGGGAAGTAAGATATGCCGGAGAAGATAATGTATTAGGAAAAGCCAATGTTCGATATATTGAAGGAATAAACACTTTAGGTATTGATGCAGCAGATCCGAATGCACAAGATGACATTCAATCCAACGAATTGCATTTACCAAAAGGTAAAAAGGTACTTTTTAAAATTAGATCTCAAGATGTACTTCACTCAGCGTATATGCCACATTTTAGAGCACAAATGAATTGTGTTCCAGGTATGGTAACTCAGTTTGCTTTTACACCAAACAGAACTACAGAGGAGATGAGAAACTCTAAAGAGATGGTTGAGAAAGTTGCAACAATCAATAAAATCAGAGCCGAAAAGAGCAAAGCATTAAATGCAAAAGGTGAGGAAGGTTTAGAGCCTTATACATTTGATTATTTATTGTTATGTAATAAAATATGTGGTAGTTCACACTATAACATGCAAATGAAAATTGTGGTTTCTGAACCAAATGATTTCAAAGCATGGTTAAAAGAAAAACAAACTTTTGGTCAAGTGTTAAAAGCACAACAGCTGCCGGAAGAAGTTAAGACAGAAGAAGTAATTGATGCTCCGGTAACTGATTCTTCTTCATTAGCACAAGTATTACGATAAAATTAGCTATTAAAAAATAAAAATTCGAACTATGTCAGCACACGATCACGCACACGATCACGATCACGGACACGAGCATGAGCACCACCATAAAGATACTTTTAT
Source organism: Flavobacterium sp. (assembly GCA_030682755.1). Classification (GTDB taxonomy): domain Bacteria; phylum Bacteroidota; class Bacteroidia; order Flavobacteriales; family Flavobacteriaceae; genus Flavobacterium. Next base: position 13,203 of record JAUXNR010000221.1, on the reverse strand, counting down.
CACAAAGTATATCTTTAGTATCGATCATAAAATGATTGCGAAGCAATACCTAATCACGGGTTTGATTATGGGTATTATTGGTGTAGGTATGTCTCTTTTGTTTAGAATGCAGTTAGCCTGGCCAGAAGAATCCTTCCAAATATTCAACATCCTTTTAGGAGATAATTACGCTCCAAACGGTGTGATGAAAAACGACATTTACTTAGCACTTGTTACCATACATGGTACCATCATGGTATTCTTTGTATTAACAGCCGGTTTGAGTGGAACCTTCAGTAACTTGTTAATTCCATTACAAATTGGAGCACGCGATATGGCATCAGGTTTCTTGAACATGATATCCTATTGGTTGTTCTTTTTGTCAAGTGTTGTAATGATTTGTTCTCTATTTGTAGAATCAGGCCCAGCCTCTGCAGGATGGACCATTTATCCACCTTTGAGTGCCTTACCTCAAGCCATTCCTGGATCAGGAACCGGTATGACATTATGGTTGGTTTCTATGGCAATTTTCATTGCATCTTCTTTGATGGGATCTTTGAACTATGTTGTAACCGTTATCAACCTTAGAACAAAAGGGATGTCAATGACGCGATTGCCACTTACAATTTGGGCTTTCTTCATTACTGCAATTATCGGTATCGTTTCGTTCCCGGTTTTATTGTCAGCAGCATTGTTGTTGATTTTTGACAGAAGTTTTGGAACTTCATTCTTCTTATCTGATATTTTCATTGCCGGAGAAGTATTGCATTATCAAGGTGGTTCTCCAGTACTTTTTGAACACTTATTCTGGTTCTTAGGTCACCCTGAAGTATATATTGTATTATTACCTGCATTAGGTATTACCTCAGAAATTATTGCAACCAACGCTCGTAAGCCAATTTTTGGATACCGTGCGATGATTGCTTCCATTATAGCAATTGCCTTTTTATCTACGATTGTTTGGGGTCACCACATGTTTATCTCGGGAATGAATCCATTCTTAGGTTCTGTGTTCACCTTCACAACGTTGTTGATTGCAATTCCTTCTGCTGTAAAAGCATTTAACTATATCACTACTTTGTGGAAAGGTAACCTTCAATTGAATCCTGCTATGCTATTTTCAATTGGATTGGTGTCCACTTTCATCACAGGTGGTTTAACCGGAATTATTTTAGGAGACAGTACGTTAGATATTAACGTTCACGATACGTATTTCGTAGTCGCTCACTTCCACTTAGTTATGGGTATTTCTGCTCTTTACGGAATGTTTGCCGGAATTTATCATTGGTTCCCAAGAATGTTCGGAAGAATGTTGAATAAAAACTTAGGTTATGTTCACTTCTGGGTAACAGCTGTTTCTGCATATGGTGTTTTCTTTCCGATGCACTTTATTGGAATGGCAGGTTTACCGAGACGTTATTACACCAACACCGCTTTCCCATTGTTTGATGACTTGCAAAACGTAAATGTTATCATAACTATGTTTGCTTTAGTAGGTGGTGCTTTCCAATTGGTATTTATTTGGAATTTCTTCCACAGTATGTTCTATGGTAAGAAAGCTGAAATGAACCCATGGAGATCAAACACTTTAGAATGGACAGCTCCTGTTGAACACATTCATGGGAACTGGCCTGGTGCTCTTCCAGAAGTTCACAGATGGCCTTATGATTATAGTAAGCCTGGTCATGATGAAGATTTTGTACCTCAAACTGTACCAATGGGTAAAGATGAAGAGCAATTACATCACTAATATATTAGTATTATTAATTCAAATAAAGAGCCTTTCCTTTTCGGAAAGGTTTTTTTGTTTTATATCATTTTCAAAGCTTATCAAAAGCCAAAACATTTTCTATCTTTGTTTTTATGAATGAATATTTAGACCCAACTAATAAAGGATTCAATCCTGATGAGCTTGACCTCGAAAAAAAGTTGAGACCCCTATCTTTTGATGACTTTTCAGGACAAGATCAAGTGCTTGAAAATTTAAAAGTATTTGTGGAAGCCGCTAATCAAAGAGAGGAAGCTTTAGATCACACCTTATTTCATGGCCCACCAGGTTTAGGAAAAACCACCTTGGCCAATATATTAGCCAATGAACTTGGCGTTGGTATCAAAATTACTTCAGGACCTGTTTTGGACAAACCCGGAGATTTAGCGGGTTTGCTTACCAATCTTGAAGACAGAGATGTGCTTTTTATTGATGAGATTCACAGATTGAGTCCAATTGTTGAGGAATATCTATATTCTGCCATGGAAGATTTCAAAATTGATATCATGATTGAGTCCGGGCCAAATGCCAGAACGGTTCAAATTAACCTCAATCCTTTCACATTGGTAGGTGCAACCACTCGTTCAGGATTACTTACAGCACCAATGCGTGCTCGTTTCGGAATTCAAAGTCGCTTGCAATATTATAACACCGAATTACTAACCACCATAGTTCAACGTAGTGCTTCAATTCTAAAAGTGCCAATTTCTATGGAAGCCGCTATTGAAATTGCAGGAAGAAGTCGCGGAACACCACGTATTGCAAATGCATTGCTTAGAAGAGTTCGTGATTTTGCACAAATAAAAGGCAATGGCAAAATTGACATCGAAATTGCCAGATATGCTTTAAAAGCCTTGAATGTTGACGCTCATGGCTTGGATGAAATGGATAATAAAATTTTAACCACCATCATTGATAAATTCAAAGGCGGTCCGGTGGGTTTGTCAACTCTAGCTACGGCAGTTTCCGAAAGTGGTGAAACAATCGAAGAAGTCTATGAACCATTCTTAATCCAAGAAGGGTTTATTATGCGAACGCCTAGAGGAAGAGAAGTTACGGAGAAGGCTTACAAACATCTTGGTAAAATTAAAACCAATATTCAGGGAGGACTTTTTTAAAATGAGGTATGTCTTTTTTGATGAATAAAATATTAAATAGGATAATAATAAAATTCACAACTCGAAAAGTAAGTTCTTTCGAAAGTTCCAAAGGCTTTTTTAGTATAAATTTTCCAGATGGTTGGAGGGTTGCAAATTTCTGTCGTAAAGAGTATTTATTTTTTCAAGTTAATACAAATAGGGCGATAACTATTAAACCAATATTTGTAAAAGAGAAATCTGTTGAAGAATATTTAAATAATTATAGATTAGTTCTTTTAAAAGAAGAAATAACCCCAGCTGAATATGAAGTTAATGGTTTAAAAATAATCAGATGGCAGTATGATTTCATAAGTTCAAAAACTTTAGAAATTAAAAGACTTGTTTACAATGATTCTATAATTTTAGAGATAAGTTCTTTTGTTGAAAATAACTTAGATGATAAAGAGTTTCATTTTTTTATGGAAAGTATAGAAAATATATTTTCAACAATAAAAATCAAATAAATTCATCTTCCATCTTCCATCCATGAACAAAAACCACCCATCATCCATCATTAAACAAGAAGCTCTCCGTCTCGGCTTCCTTTCCTGCGGAATCTCCAAAGCTGGTTTCCTCGAAGAAGAAGCACCAAGATTAGAAAACTGGCTCAACAAAAACATGAACGGTCAAATGAGTTACATGGAAAACCATTTCGACAAACGATTAAACCCAACGTTATTAATTGATGGAGCCAAAAGTGTCATTTCATTATTACTGAATTATTATCCATCTGAATTTCAAAATGAAGACAGTTATAAGATTTCTAAATATGCTTACGGACAAGATTATCATTTTGTCATAAAAGAAAAACTCAAAGAATTACTGCACTTTATTCAAAACGAAATAGGTGAAGTTTCCGGACGAGCTTTTGTTGATTCGGCTCCTGTGTTAGACAAAGCTTGGGCGGCCAAAAGTGGTTTGGGTTGGATGGGAAAAAACACCAACTTGATTACTCAAAAAGTGGGTTCTTTTTATTTCATTGCCGAATTGATTGTTGATTTAGATTTAGAATATGACAATCCAACCACCGATCATTGCGGTTCGTGCACCGCTTGTATTGATGCTTGCCCAACTGAAGCCATTGTTGCACCGTATGTGGTTGATGGCAGCAAATGCATCTCCTATTTTACCATCGAATTAAAAGAAAATATTCCCGAAGAAATGAAAGGAAAATTTGATGACTGGGTTTTTGGGTGTGATGTTTGTCAAGATGTTTGTCCGTGGAATCGTTTTTCAAAATCGCATAACGAACCGCTTTTTCAAGCTACTCCGGAATTACTTTCTTTCACCAAAAAGGATTGGGAAGAAATCACCGAGGATGTTTTTAAAGAAGTGTTTAAAAACTCTGCGGTGAAACGAACGAAGTTGGAGGGCATCAAACGAAATGTGAGATTTATAAAAGATTAATTTATTTAGGTAGCCGGCTACTTGATTTAATGTAATCTGTCACCATTGATGGCTTATCTATGGAGTTGATATGGGGTTGCTATTTACTATCTATATAGTATCTATATGACTAACTCGTCCTGAAATAACTTTAGAATCTTAATTAATGCTATAGAAATCATTCACTTTTTTATTGTAAAATTGTATTTGAATATTTTTTTATATGATTCAAATTATGATTTAAGACACTGATATATTTTATCTATTTATGGCAAAAATTATTGTACCGAATAAATATCTTGATGAGTTCGCTGCTCTAGATGTGGTGATACAGGAGTTGAATGAGCAAAAAATTAAGTTGTTATTTGATTTGTTGAGCATTAAGCCAAGTATCTCAGATTTGGAAAAAATGTTGGATTGGGAGCTTATCTTGGTAACGGTATTGGATAAACAAATGGCTGTACAACTGAATAAGCTATCGGCTTATGTGCCTACGCTGAAGTTTGTGGTTCGGGAAGATCATTCGCTTTTTACGTTATTACCGGGTGATAAAAAACGTAGGGTTTGGAAAGATAGGTAATTTTTTTCTAGAATTGAAAATAGAAGTATTTGAAGTTTGTACTATGAAATAAAGCTACAACTGCGAAGTCAGAGACATTCGCAGAGCAACGTGCACATTTCGAATAGCGGGGGTTTTAAGACGCTTCGCTTTTTTTTGGAACGGACCTACCTGACGGTAGGCAAGTGATGCGGATGGAACGGATTTTTGCGGATTTTTATTGCTTCGTAATTTTTTTTAACCGCTAAGTTCGCGAAGGAGGTCGCAAAGGGCACAAAGTACGCTCCGCTTTTTTTTCGGATTACAGACCTATCTGACGCTTTTCAAATTAAACTGATGAGTAAAACCTAGAGGCAGATCTTGGCGGATTTTGTTATATTCTTTTTTGAGTTATAAATTATCGGTGAAGCTTTTTTATTTTTTTCTACTAGTTCTATGATTATTAAGTGAATTTTTTAATAGTTTGATAAAGTTTTGTTTAAATTAAATGTTGTTTTTTCTTTTTTAACACTAAAAATTCATAATTATAATGTTAAATTTCTTATTTTTTACCATAAATGAAATACCAAAAAACCTTAATAAAGATAGGGGTTTAGAAAATATTCAATACTATATGTTTTAAAATATTAACAATTTACTTACATTTTATCCTTTTATATAACAAAATTTTTTGTTAAAATTGTATATCTAAATACCTCACAAAAACGACCCTAGTTTTCAATAATCCAATTTTGATTATTGTATTTGATTATTAAGCAACTATTGAAGTAGTTGCCTAGAATGCCTATGTATTTTAAATTAATTTCAATTTTATGAAGAAAACTACTTTTCTCGCGAGTATTTTATTGTCTTTATTTTCCTCGTATTATTTCAATTCCTATGCTCAGGATATTCTTTGGGAAAAAACCATTGGGGGTAAGCATGCGGATTATTTGTTTGATGCTATTCCTACGGCTGATTATGGATTTTTATTAGCAGGCAGTTCACTAAGCCGAAAAACAGGGAGTAAAACCGATGACAATAGCGCTGATTTGGATTACTGGTTGTGGAAGATGGATGAAGATGGAAAGTTGGATTGGCAGAAAAGTTTTGGCGGTTCAGGAGCTGATTTTTTGCACAGCATACAATTAACCCCTGATGGAGGTTTTATTCTTGGAGGTCATTCAGAATCTGAGAAAGGATTTCATAAAAAGGATTCCTGCAAAGGGAAATCGGATTATTGGATTATAAAACTTGATGCAAAAGGTAATGAACAGTGGCAGAAAACCATTGGCGGTAACAGTATGGAACAGTTCAAAACCATCATCAACACAAGAGATGGCGGTTATCTAATTGGCGGCTCTTCCAATTCCGGCATTTCGGGGGATAAAACCGAAAAAAGTAGAGGCAACTTGGATTATTGGGTACTTAAATTGGATAAAACCGGTAACATTGAATGGCAAAAAACGTTGGGCGGAAAATATGCTGATGTTTTAAAAAGCATGATTCAGACCGAAGATGGTGGTTATCTTGTAGGGGGCACTTCCAATTCTCCCATTTCGGGCGATAAAAATGCATCCCATTATGGTTTAAATGATTTTTGGCTAGTGAAGCTAAATGAAAAAGGTGAACAAGTTTGGGAACAAAGTTTAGGCGGTGAGGGTGATGATCAATTGCAAACCGTACTCCAAACTGTTGACGGGCATTATTTAATAGGAGGTCACTCCAACTCAGGTACAACAGGCAACAAAAATAAGACCAATAAAAGCGGTTCTGATATCTGGTTGGTAAAAATGAAAGAGGACGGAGAAATTTTATGGCAAGAGACCTATAATTTCGGGAAAGTGGATTTGCTTACTTCTGTTATTGCAAATAAGGACGGTACTTTTTTGGTTGGCGGCTTTGCCAAGACGGAAACACAAAACGCAAAACACAAGGATGCCCAAGGCATCAATGATTACATCTACTTTAAGATAAAAGAAAACGGCGAAACACTTTGGAAAGAAAGCGTGGGTAGCAAAGGTGAGGACATTTTAAGCAAAGCTATCCCGCTGCGAGACGGAGGTTATTTATTGGCCGGTACCTCCAAAGGAGAAACCTCAGGAGATAAAAACGCAGCTGTTGGAGGTTATGATTTTTGGGTTGTAAAAATTAAAGATGAAGACAAACCGGAAGTTAAAAGGGAATCCATTGAAGCAATGCCTAATCCTACGATGCAATTTACCAACATAGTTGTTGGCTATGAATTTGAGAGAGGCACTTGTTCTGTTTATGATTTAGCCGGTAATCAATTGCAATCTTTTGCCATAACCGAACGAATAATTCCGGTTGATTTAGGGTCATTGCCGGTAGGTATTTATGTAGTAGAGATTAAAACTAATGTGCAGCAGGATGGCGTGAAGGTAATTAAAGGGATTACTAAAAACTAATTTTTGACACCATGAAAAAATATTTATATACACTTAGCTTGATGCGATTAGCGATTTTAACCCTCTCGTTTTTTATCCTAACAACAGGACATTCACAAACCCCACCACCGGCTTCTATTGAAACGGATTTGCCGGAAATTACAATGCCTTCACCTACCGTAGCGGCATTAATGAAATTTGAAGAAGTGCCGGTGAACAATTATACCGGAATACCTGATGTTTCCATTCCGCTGTATAGCATTGGTAGTATGTCTAAAGACATTAACATCGATGTATCACTTAAATACCATCCTTCTTCCATTGCAGTAAAAGAAATGGCGGGTTATACCGGATTGGGATGGAGTTTGTTTGCCGGAGGCAGTATTTCCAGAGTGGTTAAAGGAATACCGGACGAGGCGTGCTATTTAGGAGCTACTAAAGGAAACAACAAGACGATGATTGGGATTTACAATAACAACATTGCAGGGCTTCACAACAATAAATACTATGAGGTTTTAAATTTGATGGGTACCACCATGAATTCAACACAATTGGAGACTGTCAAAAATTATATGTGGTATGCATTTGAAAAAGGGATATTGGACAATGAACATGATTTGTATCAGATTAATTTCATGGGCAATACAGGAAGGTTTTACATCAAAATGACCTCTTCGGGAGTGTTAGAAGTAGTTAAACTTGACAATGACACTAATTTTAGAATTGAATTTAATTATACCTATGATAACCAACAAACGGTTAATAAATACAATTTCATAGGTTTTACGATTTATGATGATAAGGGCTACCAGTATGTTTTTGATGTAAAAGAATATACCACTGAAACTACTGTCACCACCACACAAACCTTCCGGCCAGGTGAAGAGCCAACAACAAATTTTACGTATCCTCTGAATTATGTCAGTAGCTATCATTTGTCTAAGATTTATGACAACAACCAACAATTGTTGGTGGACTTTACTTTCCAAAATTCAACAGAAGAAATTGTTGAGACAACGGAATTGAGTTATGCCATTCATCCGCAAGACCAACAATCGCAAATAGAATATTATTTAAGCAGTGTTGACATTGTAGGATTGCTTCCAAAGAATTCTACCAGTATAAAAACAAAGTCAATTGTAACCAAGAAGATACAGCAAATTAATGTGATTAACAAGGCTCGAATTGCATTTGTATTGGAACAAGGGCGACAAGATTATAGATTGAACAGTACTGCCCATAAATTAAAGTCAGTAATTGTAAAAGACTGGGCAAGTCAGCAAGTTAAGAAGTTTGATTTGGATTATGAGTACCTTGGCCCCACAGGCTTTCAACGATTGGCTTTGCAAAGGGTAACCGAGAAGAATTTTTTGGATAGTCAAGAAATGATTTATGAATGTGATTATAAATTGAAAACGTTGGGGGCTACTTACTCGAGTGCTATAAATTGGAGTTATGATTACTGGGGTTATTACAAAGGAGCAAGTCCGTCCAGAGAAACAAATCCAGCTCAATGCATGGCAGGTGTGTTGGAGAAATTAACACTCCCCACAGGAGGATTTATCAAATTTGATTTTGAGTCCAATACCTACAGTTACATTGGCGATGTGGAAGTGATGGATTTTGAAGTACATCCTGATTATTGGGACGTCAGCAATCAAAACTATGTGTTGAACAGCTCCGGTATGCCTGTCAGTCAAGCTTTAGGCAGTTCTTCCCAGCCCAGAATAATTCGCTATACTTATACCATTTCTCCAAATGAAAGTGGTGGGATGGTTTCTATTGTAGATGCTAACAACGCTTCTCCACAATACATTGGTAATGAACAATATTATTTAGAACCCAATGTGGCTTATTTTGTTAAGTTCAATTGGTTTATTTTCAATGAATCCGGTACATTAAACATAGCTATTGAAACAAAAATGCATCCAACCCAAACGGAAGAGGTGTTGTTTGGAGGAGGAGTTCGAATTAAAAAAATAGAATTTTACGAAAACCTTTCATCACAGACACCATCCAGAGTTAAAAACTACAATTACAATTTTTTTGGCACATCCAAAAGTAGTGGTTCATTGGTGTTTCCAAAACCTGTATTTGAGTATTACAGAACCACAAGGCCGTATGGAGATCAATATTCTATTAATGATTTTACGTATCTGATTTCTGCCGATTTTAACAACCTTATGGCGGTTAAAACCAAAGGTTCAGATGTGGGGTATAAAAACGTGACCGTATCTGATACCAATGGAGCAGAAAATGGCTATACACAATACACTTACTCTTCGCCCATAGATCATCCTGAGGCAAATTATACGATTATGTATCCTTTTCAACCCTCCATTAATTATGACTATAAAAGAGGGTTGTTGTTAAATGAAAAACATTTTAGCAAAATCAATGGGGTAACCTATGAGCCCGTTGCAGAAACCCTCTATGGATATGATTGGGCAGGCACAGAAGTGACCGTTAGAATGGGCATTAGAGGGTATTATGAGACGGGTTGTCCGATGGCATCGTCTTATGATGAATATGATGCCTATATTGCCTGTTTGAACTCCAGTTGTTCGTCCGTCTGGCCCATAGCCTGTAATGACACTTATTTTCTTTCGTATGTGAACAGTAATGAGACTTTTGGGTGGGCAAAATTGATTTCAAAGACCACTAAAAATTATTTTTATGATTCGGGCGGCCAAAAAACGGTTCAAGTAAATGAGACCTTTAGCTATAATACGGTCAATAAAAAATTAAATGCCAACACCATATCCAACAGTCTCGGAGAAATACTAGAGACGAAATATTATTATGACTCAGATGTTTTTAATCGCAACCGGATTGGGGTTATAAAAAAGATAGAAAACTTTAGGAATAGTGAGTTGTTGGAAACAAAAGAAATACATTATTCTAACAATTGGACTTCAAACAATTCGTATTTACCGGAATCAATATCGGTAAAAAAAGCAGCTAATACTACTGAAACCCGCATTCGTTTTATACAGTATAACAGCTATGGGAAACCCCTTGAATTAAAACAAGAACACGGAAGCAGTATTGTGTATTTGTGGGGTTATAATCAGGCCTATCCTATTGCTAAAATTGAAAACGCCACGTATGCTCAAGTGACAGCCGCTTTAGGCACAACCTCCATAAGTGAAGCTAACTTATCCGCTATTAATAATTTGCGTTCCAATGCTGGATTTGATGCTGCCATGATTACGACCTATACGTATGAACCTCTTAAGGGGCTAGCCAGTATTACCGACCCACGAGGTTATACCACTTCTTTTACGTACGACCCGTTTGGCAGGTTGGAATTTGCAAAGGATGCCAATCAAAATATTTTGAACAAGTATGAGTATTATTACCGTAATCTGTCACAAAACCAAAATTATGTGAAGTCAATTACCTATAAAAGACCCTCCACACAGACATCCATAAACGTTAATGACCCTTGGGATGCTATGGTGGCGATGACTTTTTTAGACGGACTCGGTCGCCCCATTCAAGAACTTGCCTACAAGCAGGCTTCCAATAATGGAGATATCATAACACCTATTTCTTATGATAATTTTGGCAGGCAGGAAAAGGAGTACTTGCCCTATGTTAGAACCAGCTCTTCTATGAGTTATGATCAAAATGCCTTTACGGCCGTAAGTACCTTTTATGCTACGAACAACATACAAAACACCGGTAATCCTGCCTTTGCAATTACAGGATTTCCGTATAGTCAAAAGCAATTTGAAGTCTCACCGCTGAATAGGGTACTCAAGCAAGCTGCTCCCGGAGAGGTTTGGAATATCACTAGCGGAAAAGAAATAAAATTGGACTATCAAACCAATATAGCCAGTGAAGTGCGAAGGTATAAAGCGGAAACTTCATGGAGTAGTACATTAGAAGTCTACCAACCCACTTTAGTGGATGATGGTTTTTATCCTATAAATCAACTCTATAAGACCATTACTAAAGATGAGAATTGGACAACAGGAAAAAACAACACCACAGAAGAATTTAAAAATAAACAAGGACAGGTCATTCTAAAACGCACGTATTCTGATGTGACAGCCCCTAATGGGCAAGTTACACCACAGGTAATGCATGATACCTATTATGTGTATGATGTGTACGGAAACCTAACCTATGTGATACCACCTTTGGTTAACACTTCAGGTACTGTTTCCACCAATGATTTAAACGGATTGTGTTACCAATACAAATACGATTCCCGCAACAGGTTGGTAGAGAAAAAAATATCCGGTAAAGCATGGGAATTTATGGTGTATGATAAATTGGATCGCCCGGTGTATAGTGGCCCGGCTTTGAATCCGTTTGATGGCTTGAGTGAGGGTTGGAATGTAACCAAGTATGATGCATTTGGGCGGGTGGTTTATTCGGGGTGGTTGCTTGACGGCAGTATTGACAGTGCCAAAAGAAAGGTGCTTCAAGGAGCTAAAAATGCAGAGACCACAGTTTCAGAAAACAGAACACCTTCTAACGGAACCTTAGACGGTGTTGCCATTCGACACACCAACAATGTATTGCCTAATGCGTCTTTAAAACTACTTACAGTTAATTATTATGACAATTACAGTTTCCCCAATGGTACTACACCACCGACTTCGCTATTTGGACAAACGGTTGCCAGCAATGTAAAAGGGTTGGCTACAGGTTCTTGGGTACGTGGTTTGAATACAAGTCAAACGCCGGTTTTGGCTGAGCAGTCTTATAGTTTATATGATTCTAAAGGAAGGGCCATAAGAAGTTACACCCAGAATCACTTGGGTGGTTTTACTCAAAATGATTTGCAATTGGATTTTATTGGACAAGTACTCTATAGCAACACCCTACACTCGTTAAATACATCTAGTGCTCAAGTTACAACCGATGAATTTTTTGAATACAATGCAAATGGAAGGTTAAGGAATCACTACCACCAAATTAATGGAGGTCCAATGGAGCTAATTTCACATAATACGTATGATAATTTAGGGAATTTAATATCAAAGGATGTAGGCGGTCCTGATGATCACTCTAATGTAGGTTTACAAAAAATCAATTATCGATACAATATTCGGGGTTGGCTAACGGATATAAATGAAATAAACCATCTGGAAAATGACCCCGGTCAGTTTGATGATTTGTTTGCTTTTAAGATTAATTACAATACGGTTGAGAATTCTGTAAATAATACCATAAGTCCTTTATACAACGGGAATATCTCTGAAACCTTTTGGCAAACGCAATCCGATGGAGCCATCAGAAAATACGGTTACAAATATGACCAATTGAACCGTCTGCAAAAAGCCATTTATCAAAAACCAGATGAAATAAATCCTATTAGAAACAGTTATAATGAAAATCTATGGTATGACAAAAATGGCAATATAACACGATTGCATCGAACAGGAGAATTGGATGATGTAAACTTTATTCTAAATATTGATGATTTGCAATATACCTATGATTCTGTACATAAGAATAGATTAATGCGGGTTTATGATGTGGAAAGTAACCCCAATGGATTTAAAGATGATGTATCCGGTACAGTGGATACAGATGATGATTATGCGTATGATGATTATGGCAATATGACAAGAGATGCAAATAAAGAGATTAGTAGAATTTATTACAATCATTTAAATCTACCGATAAAAATAGTTTTAAGATACGGAATAATTGAATATCTTTATACTGCGGCAGGCGTAAAAGTTGAGAAAAAAGTAACACAAGGTTCAACCGTTGCTATTACTGATTATCAAAATGGCTATCAGTATGTAAGTGGTCAGTTGTTGTTTTTCCCACATAGTGAAGGGTATGTAAATGTAACAGAGGGAGAATATTTTAATTATGTGTATAACTACACGGATCATTTAGGGAATATTCGAGTTAGTTTTGGACTAGCACCTGAATCCAATGAATTAAAGATATTAGAAGAAAATCATTATTATCCTTTTGGGTTAAAGCATTCCAATTATAATGTGGATAAGAATC
>JAUXNR010000217.1 GCA_030682755.1 Flavobacterium sp. | reverse complement strand
GGAGGATTTGATTCAACCAACTTTAACTACTATCCAAATCCGGTTAAAGATGTTTTCTCTTTTTCATACAGCAATGTAATATCTGATGTAAAAGTGTTTAATCTTTTAGGACAACAAGTGATTGATTTCAAGATTGATGCGACTCAAGGACAAATTGATGTGTCTGGACTGTCAAATGGAGCTTATTTGGTTAGGTTTACTTCTGATAATCAAGTAAAAACAATAAAGATTATTAAAAATTAAATAGGTTTTACCTATAAATTTTTTGAAACCACCTGATTTTTCAGGTGGTTTTTTGTTTTTTTAATAATTTTTAAATTTTTAACACTTTACATGTTAATTAAGTGTTAATTAAGTGAAAGAATCGTTATCTTTACTACTCAATTTCCAAAATTATAACTTTATGAAAAAAATTACACTTCTATTGTTTTTATTTACAATAGTATTTAGTTCAAAAGCTCAACTTGGGGTTTATGAATTTACGCAATCTACAAGTACATACACCGAAATTACAGGAGGTACTTTGCTTGGTACAGAGACAACCGATGATCAAAGGTTTGTTGACCCTGCTACTTTGGTCGGTGGCACTGTTTTGACTGGGCCAGGTTTTCCAATTGGTTTTGATTTTACATTTAACGGAGAGGTTTATGACCGATTTGCTGTGAATGCAAATGGTTGGATTTCGTTAGGTAAGTCATCTCTAACACCATCGATAAATAATGGTACAACTAGTGCTTATACACCAATAAGTTCTGTGGTAGCCATAGCACCGGAAGATTTGACGGCCAGAATTTCAGGTTTGGGGAAAGATTTACAAGCTCAAGTTGGTGCAACTTTACGTATTGAAACCATTGGAACAGCTCCAAATAGAGAGTTAGTTGTACAGTGGAAAAACTATAAGAAGTTTGGAACAAACGGTACAGGTGATAATTTCAATTTTCAAATTCGCTTAATCGAGACATCTAATGATGTAAAAATTATTTATGGTTCATTTGTGAGTAATGCGAATACCGCTCAGACTTTTCAAGTAGGTTTACGTGGAGCTCCATCTACTTTGGCAACTAATTTTAATTCCCGTACATCATCAACAAACTGGTCTGCAACAAATCAAAGTGTTGATGCTGTAGGTTCAATTTTGATGAATGATTTAATCATTCCTTCAAATGGTTTAACATACACATTTTCAATCCCTGATTGTCCTCCGCCAAGCGGTCTTGTTACTAGTAATATAACAACAAATTCCGCAACAATTAATTGGAATGCATTAACACCGGCACCAACTACGTATGAGTATTTTGTTTCCACATCAACTACAAGTCCGGCTGGTTCAGGAACAACTACAACGGATACCAGTGCTTCTATCATCAGTTTAACTCAAAACACAACGTATTATGTGTTTTTGCGATCTAATTGTGCATCAGAAACAAGTCAATGGTATTTGGCAGGAACTTTTAAAACATTATGTGATGGGGTTGCTGATTATATTATGACATTTGAAGGAATTCCAACAGGAGTTGGGACTTTGCCCGATTGTTGGTCTAGAGCTGGTACTTCTGCAAATGTTTATAATACTACTGCAAGTGTAGCACCAATGTCGCCTCCAAATCGTCTGTATATGAACATATCTGCAACAACTACTGCTTATGCAATAGTTGCACCTTTTTCAAATTTACAAGCGGATACACATAGGTTTAAGTTCAAAGCATATGCTACAGCAACCGGAAAAATTCTTCAAGTAGGTTATTTTACTAATCCTGCTGATGTATCAACATTTGTTTCTTTAGAAGATTATCAAATGCCAAGTACCGCAGCTTCAACAGCTATAGAATTTACTTTGGTTCCAACGAATGTGCCTGTAGGTGTTTCACAGTTAGTGTTTTCAATTTTTCCGGGAACAGCAACTACCATTTATATTGATGATATCAAATGGGAAGTTAATTCAACCTGTGTGGAGCCTTCAGCGTTAAGTGCTGTTTCAATATCAAATTTAAGTGCTGATTTAACTTGGACTCCAGGTGGGGCTGAAACAAGTTGGGATATTCAATGGGGATTGCAAAATTTCACATTGGGTTCAGGAACTATCGTTACAGGTGTTTCAAATCCTCATTCTTTAATTAATCTAACTGAAAGTACATCTTATCAATATTATGTAAGGGCAGTTTGTGACGGTAATGTATTAAGCCCATGGGCGGGTCCATTTTCTTTCAAAACACAATGTGATGATAAAACAGACTGGGAAGAAAATTTTGACAGTTATAGTGGTGCAGGAACAACTAATTTGCCAGATTGTTGGGCTAGAGGAGGTTCTTCAATCCTGACATATATCACAACAGGAAGTGTATTGCCTGCATCTCCTGCAAATAGATTGTATATGTCTGCAAACGGATCAGGGGCAACACCTACAGAAACATATGCTATGTTGCCTTTAGTCTCAAACTTGCAAGCTAATACGCATAGGCTTAGATTTAAAGCATATAGTACATCTGGAACTGATCGTTTTATTGAATTAGGTTATCTAACCGATCCTAGTGATGTAAATTCTTTTTTCTTTTTAGAGGAAATTTCGTTACCAGGAACTACTGCGGTAACTGCTCAACAATTCATTTATACTCCAACAGGAATTCCTGCTGGGATAAAGCGTTTGGCAATTAAAAATCCTGGACATCCGAGCGGAACAACGATAGCTTACTTAGATGATATGTATTGGGAAACAATTCCAACTTGTATTGAGCCATCAGCTGTTGTTATAGGAAGTGTATTGGCAGAATCAGCTTCAATTTCATGGACAGCTCCTTCAACTTCACCCGCTGAAGGTTATGAATATTATTTGTCAACAAGTAATGTACAACCTGCAAATGATGCTGTTGCAACAGGTTCGGTTGGAGCAGGAATTACTACTGCAAATTTAACTGGATTAAATCCTACAACTGTTTATTATATTTGGGTTAGATCGGTTTGTAGTACTTCAGATAAAAGTAACTGGACTGTTATTGCTTCATTTACAACGCCATGTGCTTCATTTACACCATATTATTTGCAAGATTTTGCAACATTTCTACCTTCTTGTTGGAATAAGTTTGCTGCAGGTACAATTGCAACTGGTCCAACTGGAGCAACCAATACTGGCTCATGGTTCGGAAGAGCATTTTTAAATGGTAGCAGTGGTAATGGTGCTGTTATAAATATTTTTTCTATAGCTCCAACAGGTACAGGTTGGTTGGTTTCTCCAGTATTTGATTTAAACACTGGAGGCTATCAATTGAAGTATGATGTAGGTACAACAGACTATTTTAATACAAATCCAATTGAAGGAGCAGGTACTATGGGTAGTGATGATTTTGTACATTTTCTAATGTCAATTGATGGTGGTGCTACTTGGACTATCTTAGAAACATACAATACAGCAAATACACCTGCAAATGCAAGTACTACGAAAGTTTATAACATTCCTACAGTTACAGCTACAAGTGTTAAATTCGCATTTTATGGCTCAAGTGGAACAGTTAACGATAATTTGGATTATGACTTCTTTATTGATAATTTTATTATTCAAGCTATTCCTCTTGCCGCCCCCGATTGTGCTACTAATGTGACAGCGACTATAAATGCCAACTGTGGAAATGTTGCAACGGTTATTGCATGGGATTCTGCTTCAGGTTCTGATGGGTATAAACTAACACTTGGTACGACAACAGGTGGAAATGATGTTTTAGATAATTTTATTGTAGGTGGAACATCCTATCCTTTTGTTGGAAACTTGAATACAACCTATTACTATAAAGTTGTACCATTTAATGCTAATGGTGATGCTACTGGTTGTGCGGAACAATCATTCACTACTGCTATAGAGGGTTGTGCTTGTATTCCTTCATCAACTAATACGTCTGATTATATTTCTAATTTTTCAACTACAAATGCAGCTGTAAACTTGGTTTTCCCAAATGCCGCAATGTCACCTGGAGGATACGGAAATTATTATAATACACAATCTATAAGTCACTTTGCTGATTCAAGTTTTAATTTTTCAAATACATTTGTTGGAGGTTCTAACGGATTAAGAATATGGGTGGATTGGAATAACAACTTTACTTTTGAAGATAGTGAGGTAGTATTTTATCAAGTAAATGCAGATTTAACTAAAACAGGAACTATCACTGTACCTGCGGGTACTGCAGATGGAAACTATAGAATGAGAGTTAGAGCTCAATGGGGTAGTGCGGCAAGTCCAACAGCTTGTGGATCCATCACTTGGGGTGAGGCTTTAGATTTCAAATTAATTATTGATAATACGTTGTCAACAGGAGGTTTTGATTTAACTAATTTCAGTGCATATCCAAACCCTGTAAAAGATGTGTTTAATTTTGCATACAGCAATACCATTTCTGATTTAGTAATCTACAATCTTTTAGGACAACAAGTTTTAGCAACAAAACCTAATGCAACACAAGGTCAAGTGGATATGTCAAGCTTCCCTAACGGAACGTATTTGGTGAAAGTAACTTCAGAAAACCAAATCAAGACTATTAAAGTGATAAAAAATTAATTTTAAAAATTCACTTTTTCTTACAAAACCGCCTTTAAAATGGGCGGTTTTTTTATATTTCTAACATTTTTGAACTATTTTTTGATAATACTTCAAACAATATAGTTTCTGTTTTATTAGTTCTACTTTTACCCTAATAATTAAACTATTTATTATGAAGAAAATTACTTTTTTAATCGTATTTTTGTTGATGAGCGTCTCATCAATACATGCACAATTGTATTCGCTACCAAGTTGCAGTACATTGGGAGCTGCAATTTACGGTCCAATGTATAGTACAACTACTGCTAATGCTACAAGTAGGTATGCTATTATTTATCCATCATCACAATTGACTGGAATTTCAGGTCAAGTTGTAAATGGAATTTTTTTTAATAGATCTACTGCTGCCGGAACTATGGCTGGTACACCAAACTTTAAAATTTATGTTAAGGAAATCACCGATACAGATTTTGGAGCTGGTGCTTTAGATTGGGCAACGGCAACAGTTGGTACTACTCTGGTATATGATTCTAATCCTGCACCAATAGTGGGAGA
>JAUXNR010000213.1 GCA_030682755.1 Flavobacterium sp. | reverse complement strand
CAAACGACCAATTTTCGATATAAAAGACATCAAATTTGATTCGGTTTATCATGTCTTCCTCGGTTTCAATCTCTCCACGATAACCTCTTACTTGAGCTAAACCGGTAATTCCAGGTTTTACATAATGACGAACCATATATTTTTTAATACGGTTCCCATAGGTTTTATTTTGAGACCAGAGATGTGGTCGTGTTCCAACAACAGACATGTCACCAAAAAGCACATTGAAAAATTGAGGCAATTCATCTAAACTGGTTTTTCTCATAAATCGTCCAATTTTAGTTACTCTTGGATCGTTTTTGGATGCTTCTTTTTCAGTTGTTTTATTGATTTGCATCGATCTAAATTTATAACAATAAAACTCTTCCTCATCTAAACCAGGTCTTCCTTGTTTGAAAAAAACCGGACCTTTTGACTCTAATTTAATTAAAATTGCCAGCAATGGGGCCAACCATGATAACAGAAAAACAATTACAAATAAAGAAAATATGATATCAAATGCCCTTTTAAATGTTTTTGTAACCGGTTCATGTAGCATTGTTCGTTGAAGCGATAATACGGGAAACATTTCGTAATAATCAATTCGTAAGTTTTTTGAAAAGATTTGTTTTGAATCGGGAATAAATTTAATTGCTTTATTGTTTTCATCAGTAAACTCCACCAAATCTTTTAATTGTTCGTTACTAATTTCATTTAGTGAACAATAAATTTCATCTATTTTGTTTTCGATTACAAAATTTTTGATTTCAGAAACCTTACCTTTAATTTCAGGGTTAGATTTTTTGTCTGAAAAAAAGCCTAAAAACCGATATCCAAAATCGTTACGATTTTCAAATAGTTTTTTCAGGTTTTTTGCTTCTTCAGTATAACCAATAATAATTGCATTACTAAAATTACTACCCGTTACAATTCTATATTTTTTTAGATAATAAAACAATAAATATTTAATGAAGACAATTACAAAAAAACTGGATACGGTAAAAAATGCTGTGGCTTTTCCACTAAAAATTGATTCTTTAGCAAAAGGAAAATAGGCAATTAAAACAAGTGTGAAAACAACAAATTGTTTGAGAATTTTTGAAAGAATTTCTACAGGTGTTGTAAATCGATATACCTCATAAAATCCAACAAAAAACGCTATTAAAAACCAACAAATAATTTGATAGGTTTCAAATATAACAAAGTCAATATTCAGCCCTTGATAGAAAAAAAGAGACAAAAATATAAGAGCCAATACGTCTACTGAAACACTTATTGGTCTTATAAATTTTGAATATCTGCCTGTATGAGCTGCTACCATTTTAATGAATAAATCCGGAAAAATCTTTATGTTCTTCCTTTAATAATTCTTCTGTTGAAAGGGTTTTAAAATAATCATAGGTAATTTTCATCCCTTCAGATCGTGATACTTTAGGTTCCCATCCTAAAATTGCTTTTGCTTTTGTAATATCCGGTTGACGCTGTAATGGGTCATTTATTGGTAACGGATGATAAACCACCTTTTGTGTAGTTCCTGTCAATTTTATAATTTCTTCTGCAAAATCTTTAATTGTGATTTCATCCGGGTTTCCAATATTCACCGGTAAATTATAGTCAGACAATAATAGTCTGTAAATCCCTTCCACTTGATCGTCAACATAACAAAAGGAACGGGTTTGCATACCGTCTCCAAATATAGTTAAATCTTCACCTCTCAAGGCTTGACCAATAAATGCCGGAATTACGCGTCCGTCGTTTAAACGCATTCTTGGCCCGTAAGTATTAAAAATACGAACAATTCTGGTTTCTAATCCATGAAATGTGTGATAAGCCATTGTTATTGACTCTTGAAAACGCTTGGCTTCATCATAAACTCCTCTTGGACCAATTGTATTAACGTTTCCATAATATTCTTCGGTTTGTGGATGAACTAAAGGATCTCCATAAACTTCTGAAGTTGATGCTATTAAAATTCGAGCTTTTTTTACTCTCGCCAATCCAAGCAAATTATGTGTACCCAAAGACCCTACCTTTAAGGTTTGAATGGGAATTTTTAAATAATCTATCGGACTTGCGGGTGAGGCAAAATGAAGAATGTAATCTAATTTACCGGGAACAAACACAAATTTAGTTACATCGTGATGGTAAAACTCAAAATTAGGTAATTTGAATAAATGTTGAATGTTTTTGAGATCACCAGTAATCAGATTATCCATTCCAATTACATAATATCCTTCTTTGATAAATCGATCACACAGATGAGAACCTAAAAAGCCTGCGGCACCTGTAATTAGTATTTTTTTCATATTATTTGATTTCCGGGGCATTTGTGTTTTTTGCATTAAAAAGGCAATAAAGCAATATAAAAAACATTATGCCTCGTTGTCTACTCAAAAAACTTTCTGTCAAAAATAAACTTATCATTAGAACTGCAAAAGCAATTTGCATAAAATCTTTAGTATGTATGGTTTTTATAGTGTTAAAAAACAACATTGCCAGAATAATTAATAAACCAAAAAAGCCAATTTCTGCAAAAACTTGGATGTATTGGTTGTGAAAGTTTTTGGTTTGATATCCTGTTTCGTTTTCATTTCCTAAAAAAAGATTGTAATGAAGTGCTTTTTCTTCTATTTTTTTTTGGGCTGCATTCAAGCCATATCCATTCCAGAAAAAAGTATCTGTTATTATGAGTTCATGAAAAAAGCGTATTTGTAAAACCCTGAATGCCGTTCCCGGGAAATAGTCATTTGGTGTGAACGTTTCATTTGTCCATGCTTCTTTGGCACTGATGATGTTTACACCTTGCATACTTCTGTCGAAATTATAAGAACCATTATTTTCAAATATATTTGACTGTAACTCTTCGTTGAATCTGTCTTTAATTTTTCCGAAAAACAAAAATGCGATTGTCAAAACTAAGGCCACTACAGTTATTTCTGTTGTTCTACTAACCCGTTTTTTCACTGTCGATAAATAGTTAATAACCACTAAAGTTAAAAAAGTGACAAGAATGTTCTTGGAAGACAATAAAATTAAAAAACAAAAAAACAAAAACAAAATAAAAACTTCAACACGGTTTTTTGAAACTCTATTAAAAAAATAAAAAAAGGCTACTGCAACATAAACAGAAACATGTATGGCATTTACCGGTTCGGTGACTAATTCATGATAAAAAAACACTGCTTTATCTCCTGTGATAAAATATCTTATAATAGCTTTTATAAGATAAAAAACAACATAAAACACCATGGCATAGCTGTAACATTTCATGATTTTATGTACCTGCTCTTTAGAAAAAGGTTTCATAATCATGAATAAAAGTGGGACGATAAGAAATCCTATTTCTTTTGGTAGGGCTTTTATTGATTTTGATGCGTCTATGCTCCATAAAATAGAGGCTGCATAAAGTATAAAAAGCAAAATGGGTAAGACCAAAACAACTTGAAAAGAGAATTGTTTTGGTTTTAATAAAACAGAAAGCACAAAAAGTCCTAAAAAAACATTGTTAATTCCAAGTGGTAACGGAATTGTGCAACACAAAAAAACAAAAGGAATAAACGAAAAGTGAGCACTATTTTCTGTTTTTAAATCCAGCCATACATTGTTCAAAAAGGTGTAAATATGCTTCATTTATTTTTTCCCAATTAAAATCATTTACAATGGCTTCAAAATTGTTTTGAATGAATTGCAAGTTATCACTTTTTTTGATTGTGAGAAGTAAATTTTTAACCTCATCCGCATTTGAAAAATAATAACTGTTTTCTTTTAAAATACCCCGATTGAAATCATTGTTATGTGCTAAAACCAAGGCTTGTGATGCCATTGCCTCCAAAAGCGAAGGATTTGTACCTCCAACAGAATGTCCATGAAAGTAAAGTTTTGAGTAATAACGAAGGTTGTTTAAGTCTTCCAAATTGTAAATGGCTCCCATAAAACGAATGTTGGAATACCCTTTATATTTATTTTTTAACACTTCACCATATTTTGTATTATGATTACCAATAACCAAAATAGGGGTTTCATCCTTACTATTTACAACACCATCCAAAACCATTTCAAAATTATTTTCGGGTTCAAAACGGGCCATAATCATGTTGAAACTTTCTTTTTCAACTTGATATTTTTCTAATATTGCTTCGTTTGGGTTGTTGAACGGATGAGCTCCATAAGCAATATAGGTAGAATCTTTTTTATATCTCTTTTTTAAGAACGTTTGAATCCCTATGGAATCTGACACCAAATAATCACTACTAATGGCTGCTAAACGTTCTGCAAAACGCAAAAATTGTTGCACCGGACGGCTGTATTTGGATCGTTTCCATTCGATTCCGTCCATATTGGTAATAATTATTGGTTTTTTTGGAAGGAGAAAAAACCAAACCGAATTACTGGTATATCCTAACTGAAGTATAATATCAAAATCTCTTTTTCGGGAATCTAGAATACAATTGTAATCATAGATAAACTGACCAAAAGTTCCATATTTATACTCCGGATCGTGTTGGTGTATGATGTGAACGCCTTTGAAATTCTTTTCCTGAAATTTATGATTGTGTGAGTTGTAGCAATATACCTCATGTCCTTTTTCTACTAAATATACTGAAAAAAATTCAGCGAATTGTTCAAATCCTCCGTAGTAGTTTGGTATTCCGCGGGTTCCGAGTATGGCTATTTTCATTTATTAAATAGGTTGTTCTCAGGCAAAAATAAGGTTTTAGGAAAAATTATTTAAGTGTAATCAAATAAAATTAGCCAAAATCTGTTTTTTAACTATTGAGAGCTAGTTCATAGGCTTTTAAAGTTTCAATAGCCGTTTGTTCCCATATATATTTAGTCAAAATTTTTTGTTTTAATTTTGGATTCACGGGACTTTCGAAT
>JAUXNR010000208.1 GCA_030682755.1 Flavobacterium sp. | reverse complement strand
GAAGGAAGATTAATAAGAAAAGACGGTTCTTCAACATTTGCAAGGTTGATTCCTTCTTTTTTGTCAAAAGATAATACGTTAGGATTAGCTTCAATTGATACAGATGGAGTGGTTAACGGAAAAATTAGAACGCAACATTTTGACTACAACGCTTTTCGATATAGAGATAGATATTTAAATTTATCTAAAGAAAGTTATATTGAGACATTGGAAAAAAAATATTCTAATATAGAAATTGAAGAATATACAGTTAATAATGAAAAAGACTTATTAAAGCCTGTTTTTGAAGAATATAGTTTTAAACATACTGGACTAACTGAAATTATTGTGGATAAAATGTATGTATCACCTTTACTATATTATTCACTTACAGATAATCCGTTTAAACTTGAAAAAAGAGATTATCCAATTGATTTTGTATATCCATCTGAAGATAAATATACATTGACTATTAATATACCTCAAGGATATGTTGTAGAATCTTTACCAAAATCTCAAGTTTTTGCTGCGGATAATAATCAATTAACCTATAGTTTTAACATACAAGCAACCGATACAAAAATTCAATTGAATGCAATATTAAGTGTGAATCAATCATTTATTACACCAAATTATTATGAAAATCTAAAAAACTTTTTCAAGACTGTAGTAGAAAATCAATCAGATAAAATTGTATTGAAAAAAACGTAATTTATGAGAAGTACTGCCGTAGTCTTATTTTTATTGTTTTGTAATACAGTTATTAATGCACAAAACTTAGATTTTGGAAAAGTTTCTAAACAAGAATTAGCAGAAAAAAAACACCCAACAGATACTTCTGCGGTAGCTGCTATTTTATTTAAAAAAGCAAAAACAAGTTTTTTTTACACTGAAAAAGATGGTTTTCAGTGTGAAACTAAATATGAAATACGATTAAAAATTTATAAAAAGGAAGGTTTTTCTTGGGCAAATTATTCTATTCCTTATTATATCGGATGGACAAATTTAGGAAAAGACAATGTTTTTTTCTCAGATGTCACGACTTATAACTTAGTGAATGATAAAATTGAAAAATCAAAACTCAATTCTGATGGCACATTTAAAGAGAAAATAAATGAGTATTGGATGAAAAAAACAATCACATTGCCTAATGTTAAAGAAGGCTCTGTGATTGAATTTAAATATAAACTTGTTTCTGAGAATTTAGCAAAATTACCCGACTTCGATTTTCAAGAGACAATACCGGTTAATTTTGCGGAATATAAAACTGAAATTCCGGTAAATTATGAATACAAAACAATTTTAAATGGGTATTCAAAAATAGACCATGAGTCAAAAGATGAAGTGATTACAAAGTCAGTTAATGCAGCGTTTAATCAAACAAATTATTTGTCGTATACGCTTAGAAATAATAAATATACCTTAAAAAACATTCCAGCATTAAAAGAAGAACCTTATATTGATAACCTAGAGAACTATAGAATAAAAATTAAAAATGAATTAAGTGCTGTAGTCTTTAGTAATACTCCTGCAAAAAAATATGCAGAATCTTGGGAAGATGTAACGATGAACATTTCAGAAAATGAGCGTTTTAAAAGTCAAATTCAAAGCAAAGGATACTTTGAAAGCAATTTAAAAAGCATCATTAATGATTCTATGACAAAAACTGAACAAGCAAATGCAATTTTGGAACATGTCAAAAAAAGAATAAAATGGAATGGAATTTATGGATACTTTCCAAAAGAAGGTTTAAAGGAAGCCTATAATAATAGGACCGGAAATGTTTCTGATATTAATTTGAACTTACTCGTTATGTTAAGAAGTGCCGGAATAAATGCATATCCAGTATTGATTAGTACACGTAAAAACGGAAAAATATTTTTCCCCAGCAGAGACGATTTTAATTACTTAATTGTGCAAGCAACAATTGATGGGAAACAAATTCTTATGGATGCAACAGATGAACATGCAACAATCAATATTCTACCTTTTAGATGTATAAATGGAAATGGGATCATGATTTCAATATCAGGTAAATCTGAAGAAGTAAGCCTTCAACCTACCATGTTGTCAAAATCAATTACATTTATTCAGGCTGATCTTAATCAAAATGGAAGTTTAAGTGGTAAAGTAAGAAACACAAAAAGTGATTATTATGCTTATTCATTTAGAGATAAATATGCTGGAATTAATAAAAATCTTTATTTGGAAAAATTAGAATCTGATTACAA
Organism: Flavobacterium sp.; assembly: GCA_030682755.1. GTDB lineage: Bacteria > Bacteroidota > Bacteroidia > Flavobacteriales > Flavobacteriaceae > Flavobacterium. The sequence continues at coordinate 8,743 of JAUXNR010000208.1, read as the reverse complement.
TAATATTGACATTACAGATTATAAGATTGAAAATATAGAAGATTTTGATAAAACAATTATTGAAACTTTTTCTTTTTCAAAGTCAAACGAAATTGAGTCAAATAATAAAAAAATACTATTTAATCCGTTACTTTTTTTTACAAAAAGTGTCAATCCTCTTAAAGAAGACAAACGGTCTATGCCAATTGATTTTGTTTTTCCAACTCAAGAAAAGTATTTGATTACCATATTGATACCGGAAGGATATGAAGTAGAATATTTGCCAAAATCTACAAATGTCTCACTTGAAAACAATGATGTTGTTTTAAATTTTAACACATCAAATGATGCCAATAAGATTGTAATTAACTCTTCATTTGAAATAAACAAAGCTGTTTTTGAACCAAATTTTTATCAAGATTTAAAAAACATATTTAAACTCTACATTGAAAAACAAACAGAGTCAATAATTCTCAAGAAAAAGTAAAACAAACCTAATTAAGGGTTTAATAAAATGTAATTTAAAATATTGTCACAAAATAATGTTTTCATCTATAGAAACTTAGCAATGATTTTGAAAATAAAAATAAGTAATGTTTTCTTTTTTTTGTTATTGTGCAGCAATATATCATTTGCTCAAAACCTTGAATTTGGTAAAATTTCAAAAGAAGAATTGGCAGAAAAAAACCACCCAACAGATACTTCTGCTGTGGCAGCGATATTGATTAAAAAGGCAAAAACAGTATTTTATTATGCTTCAAGTCTTGGATTTATTAATGAGACAAATTATGAGATAAGGTTAAAAATTTACAAAAAGGAAGGGTTTTCGTGGGCAAATTATGCAATACCTTATGTCAATGAGTTTGAACATTTAAATCTTGATAATGTTTTTGTTTCTGAGATTACTACTTATAATTTATTAAACAATAAAATAAAAAAAACAAAATTAAAAAAGGGAAGCGTATATGTAGAACAGACAAATGAGAATATGTTCAAAAAAATTGTGACATTCCCTAATGTAAAAGAAGGCTCAGTTGTTGAATTCAAATACAAAATTATTACTATAAATCCAATTAAATTACCTGATTTTGATATTCAGGAAACTATACCAGTTAACTATGCAGAATATGCAACAGAAGTTCCGGTTAACTTTGATTATAAAACAGTATTAAATGGTGATATTAAGATAGAACAAGAGTCAGAAGCGGGTAAATTAGAACAAAAAAAGTCAATTGCATATTTCAAATCAAATGTTTTGAATTATTCCATTAGAAAAAGTAAATATACGTTTAAAAATATACCCGCTTTGGTAGAGGAGCCATTTGTTGACAATATTGAAAATTATAGAATTAAAATTAAAAATGAACTAAGTGCGGTCACTTTTTTAGGAAAAAAAACGGAAAGTTTATCACAAACATGGAATGACGTTACAAGAGTTATTTCAGAGAGCAAACTTTTTAAAAGCCAAATTGAAGCTAAAGGATATTTTGAAAATGATTTAATTACAGTTGTAAATGATACTATGAATGAAACAGAAAAGGCAAAAGCTGTTTTGAATCATGTAAAAAATAAAATAAAATGGAATAAATATTTGGGTTATTATCCAAAGTTTGGTTTAGAAAATGCATATGCTAATGGAAACGGAAACGTTTCAGACATAAATTTGAACCTTCTCGTAATGTTAAGAGGTGTTGGAATTAGTGCTTTTCCAGTTTTAGTTAGTACCCGTGATAACGGAATTATTACGCACCCAACAAGAACTGATATCAATTATATAATAACTAAAGCTGTAATAGACAACAAGCAAGTATTATTAGATGCTACAGATTTAAACTCTACTTTAAACATATTACCACTCAGAAGTATAAATGAAAAGGGAATATTGATAACAATGTCTAATGAGTCAGAAGAGATAAATCTACAACCTACTTTTTTGTCTAAATCAATAAATTTTATTCAGGCCGAAATCAATTCTGATGGAATTTTAAAAGGGAAAGCCAGAAATACAAAAAGTGATTATTATGCTTATGTTTTTAGAGATGTATTTTTAAATATTCACCAAGATTTATATATCGAAACAATTGAATCAAATTTTAATAATATTGAAATAACAGATTATACTATTGATAACTTAAAAGATTTAGATAAAACCATAGTTGAAACTTTTTCTTTTTCAAGCGAAGCAGAAATAGAAATAAATGACAATAAAATTATTTTTAATCCTTTACTTTTTTATACAACTAAAAGCAATCCATTTATTTCAGAAAATCGAACCATGCCAATTGATTTTGTTTTCCCAAACCAAGAAAAATATGTCATAAATATTACAATTCCAGAAGGTTATGAGATTGAGCATTTGCCTGAACCAACAAGTGTTTATATGCATAATAATAGTATGGTTTTTAATTTCGATATTTCAAGTGATAAAAATAAAATTGTAATTTCATCTGCTTTTGATATTAATCAACCTTCTTTTGGGCCTATATATTATGATGATATAAGAAATATTTTTAAACTTTATATTGAAAAACAAACGGAATCTATAATTCTAAAAAAAATAAAATGAACCTCAAAAATTCCCAACTCGAAGTTGACAACTGGATAAAAAACCACGGCGTTCGTTATTTCAATGAATTGACCAACATGGCACAACTTACTGAAGAAGTAGGTGAGGTGGCCCGTATCATAGCTCGTCGTTATGGTGAACAATCCGAAAAAGAAAGTGACAAAAACAAAGACCTTGGCGAAGAATTGGCCGATGTAGTTTTTGTAGTTTTGTGTTTGGCCAATCAAACCGGAGTTGATTTACAAGCAGCTTTTGATAAAAAAATGGACATCAAAACCAAACGGGATCATGATAGACATCAAAACAATGAAAAGTTAAAGTAAAATGAATAAGAATGTAGCCGTTTTAATTGCAGGTATTTTGGTTATGGGTCCATTCTACGGATTATTGCTTTATTTTTTTGAAGAAGAATTGACAATTAAACAAATAGTTTTTCAAAGTTTATTTTTTGGAGTTTTTATGGCACTTGGTGAAATTTTTATTTTTGAAAGAATAAGAAATAAGTTCAAAAAGCCTAAAATAACGGATGATCATGATAAAGAGAATTTGAAATAATTTTTACCAATTGATTAGGATTCGAAAAATAATACATTTTTTTATAGCTCTTATTTTCTATGGCATAGTTGCTTATCTATCGGTTTATTTCTTTGATAAAGAAAATACAAATCCTTGGTTTTATATTATATTTTTTTCGAATGCAATGGCTTTAGTTGATGTTTTCATCTTTTCTAAAATGAAGTATGCAGTAAAAAATGCTAAAAAAACGACGAATAAAAGTAAAGAGTAATCGAAGGACAGCCTATCTTTGGATGCTTTAAACGCAGTGAAAACATCCAATGAATATAAATCTTTCATACAACCCGCAACCCGCAACCCGCAACCCGCAACTCAAAATCACCGGTTCAAAATCGGAGACAAACAGATTGTTGTTGTTGCAAGCATTATATCCAAAGATTATTCTGGAAAACACCTCCAATTCTGATGATAGTGAAGTAATGATTCAGGCTTTACAAAACCCGCAACTTGAAACCCGTAACCCGCAACAAATTGATGTGCATCATGCCGGAACCGCTATGCGATTTCTTACTGCGTATTTTGCCATTCAAGAAGGAAGAGAAATAATTTTAACCGGCTCATCCAGAATGAAAGAACGACCCATTAAAATTTTAGTGGAAGCCTTAAATCAACTTGGAACGGAAATCACTTATGAAGAAAACGAAGGATTTCCACCCATTAGAATTAAAGGAAAAAAAATAACACAAAACAAAGTTTCCCTTCCGGCAAACGTCAGCAGTCAATACATATCAGCCTTATTATTAATTGCACCAAAATTGGAAAATGGATTAGAACTCACTCTCGAAGGTGAAATTACATCTATCCCATACATCAACATGACTTTAGCTTTGCTCAACGAAATTGGCGTTAAAACTTCTTTTAATGGAAATAAAATAGCTGTTTGTCATGCTGAACTTGTTTCAGCATCTCACATTATGGTTGAATCCGACTGGTCATCTGCATCTTACTGGTATTCTATCATCGCATTATCAGAAATCGGAACACAAATCACACTTTCAAGCTACAAAGAAAACAGCCTGCAAGGTGATGCAGCTTTGGTCGAAATTTACAAAGGTTTCGGAGTTGAAACCGTTTTCAATGACAATCAGTCCATAGCACTTTCAAAAACCCACAATCCGCAACTCGCAACTTTTAACTTTCATCTAAACAACTCTCCCGATATCGCCCAAACCATCGCGGTAACTTGCTTCGGATTAGGCATCGGATGTCACTTGACCGGATTACATACCCTAAAAATTAAAGAAACAGATAGATTGGAAGCTTTGAAAACCGAACTTTCAAAGTTAGGAGCAACTATTTCTGTAACAAGTGATAGTCTGACTTTAGAGATATCAAAATCAATTCTTCCATCAATAAATATTGCCACCTACCAAGACCACCGTATGGCCATGGCTTTCGCACCATTAGCTCTAAAAGTCCCCATCACAATTGAAAATGCTGAGGTTGTTTCAAAATCATATCCCACTTTTTGGGAAGATTTAAAAAGCTTCGGATTTCAAATTTTATAATAGTACTATCTCAGAAACTCAGTGACTCAGGCACTCAGCAACTTATTTTAAAAATAAACCTCAAAACACTTGACAACGCCTATCTCACAATCGTATATTTGCCACCTGAATTTTAAATGTTTATCGGAATAACCTTTAAACTTTTAAACCTTTAAACTTTTAAACCTTTTTAAATGAAATTATCTCATTTTCAATTCAATCTTCCAACTGAATTACTAGCTGAATTTCCTGCAGAAAACCGTGACGAATCTCGTTTAATGGTAATTAACAGAGCCAAAAAAACAATTGAACACAAGCTTTTCAAAGATATCATTAACTATTTTGACGATGGCGATGTAATGATCATGAACAATACCAAAGTTTTTCCTGCTCGTTTATATGGAAATAAAGAAAAAACCGGAGCCAGAATTGAAGTGTTTTTATTACGTGAATTAAATGCAGAACAACGCCTTTGGGATGTGTTAGTAGATCCGGCTCGTAAAATACGTATCGGAAACAAATTATATTTTGGAGATGACGATTCGTTAGTCGCTGAAGTGATCGATAATACTACCTCTCGCGGAAGAACATTACGTTTTTTATATGATGGATCTTATGAAGAATTCCGTTTAAAACTGAGAGATTTAGGAGAAACACCCATTCCAAAATACATCAACAGAGAAGTAACTCCGGAAGATGAAGAGCGTTATCAAACCATCTATGCAAAAGTTGAAGGGGCTGTTGCAGCACCAACTGCAGGATTACACTTTTCAAAACATTTGTTGAAAAGACTGGAAATTAAAGGCGTAAACTTTGCCGAAGTAACTTTGCATGTAGGCTTAGGAACCTTCAATCCGGTAGAAGTAGAAGATTTATCCAAACACAAAATGGACTCAGAAGAGCTGATAATTTCACAAGAAGCATGTGATATTGTTAATGCCGCCAAAACCAGAAAAAGTAGAATTTGTTGTGTCGGAACCACTACAATGAGAGCAATTGAAAGTTCAGTTTCTTCAAACAGTACATTAAATCCTTTTAACGGTTGGACAAATAAATTTATCTTTCCACCATATGATTTTAGTATCGCAGACTGTATGATAACAAATTTCCACACACCAAAATCAACACTTTTAATGATGATTTCGGCTTTCTGCGGACATGATTTAATGAAAAAAGCCTACGAAGAAGCCATCAAAGAAAAATACAAATTCTATTCTTATGGTGATGCCATGCTAATAATTTAATAATATTGTCAATCTGAACTTGTTTCAGATTCTAAAATAAAATCCCAATCATTTCAGGTTGGGATTTTTTTTTTAGGGCGTGCCCCTCCGTAAACTACGGGCCAGGCTTTCCGCTTCAATCCTTCACGCAATCCGTGCTCCAATTCAAAATTCATTTTCAAAAAAACATCCCTTATTTCATAAAATTTGCTGCACGGGCAGTTTGCGAATTATCCTTACACAATACATCGTACGGACAGGTTGCGACCTTTCCCCACAATCCAAAAAATTACTATCTTTACCCCACAAACAAACAACTGCATGGAATTTCAAAATACCCGCGAATTTGCACAACAATTAGACGCACAAGACGAACTTTTTAAGTACCGTGACGAATTTCTTTTTCCAAGTATAAATGGCAAAAATGTAATTTATTTCACGGGAAATTCACTCGGATTACAACCCAAAAGAACCAAAGCCTATGTTGATGAAGTCATGAGCGACTGGGCACGCCTCGCCGTAGAAGGTCACTTTTATGCCGATAAACCTTGGTGGGATTACCACGAACGATTTGCCATTCCATTAAGTGAAATAGTAGGAGCAAAACCATCCGAAATAACAGTGATGAACACGCTTACTGTGAATCTTCACTTGATGATGGTTTCCTTCTATCAACCCACTGAAAAAAAATACAAAATCATTTGCGAAGAAAAAGCATTTCCATCTGACCAATACATGTTTCAAAGTCAGGTAAAATTTCATGGATTCAATCCTAGCGATGCCATTATCGAAATCAAACGAAGAGAAGGTGAACACAACATCCGTCACGAAGATATTTTAGCCAAAATTGAAGAAGTAGGCGACGAATTAGCACTAGTATTAATCGGTGGAGTAAATTATTACACCGGGCAAGTTTTTGACATCAAAACCATAACAGAAGCCGCTCAAAAAACAGGAGCTTTTGTTGGCTGGGATTTGGCTCATGCCGCCGGAAACATTGAATTACAATTGCATGATTGGAATGTTGATTTCGCTTGTTGGTGCAGTTACAAATACATGAATTCAGGCCCCGGAAATGCTTCGGGTTGCTTTATTCATGAAAAACACCACGGCGATTTTGAACTTCCACGATTTGCTGGTTGGTGGGGTCACAACAAAGAACGACGTTTTAAAATGGAGCCAAATTTTGAACCGGTTTACGGAGCAGATGGTTGGCAAATTAGTAATTTACCAATATTGTCGTTAGCACCATACTTGGCTTCCGCAGAAATGTTTGCCGAAGTAGGAATGACTAAATTAATCAAAAAAAGAAATCTTTTAACAGCCTATTTGGAATTTATCCTTCATGAAATTGATAAAGAAATCGACGGAACCGAATTTGAAATAATCACACCTCAAAACCAAGAAGAACGAGCTTGTCAATTATCGGTTTATCTTCACGGACAAGGAAGAAGTTTATTTGATTATTTAATGAAAAATGGTGTCATCACCGATTGGCGTGAACCAAACGTAATCCGTTTAGCACCCGCACCTTTCTACTGCTCTTTTGAAGATATGTACGAATTCGGACAGATTTTGAAGAACGGAATTAGTAAATAGGATTTTTAGATTGTCAGATTGTTGGATTTTTGGATTCTCAGATTTTTAGAAAGTTCTTACAATCCAACAATCTAAAAATCGAACAATCAAAATAACATTTATGCACAGATACAAAGATCTAGAAATATGGAAATTAAGTAGAAAGTTTTGCACACCAATTTACAAAGTGACGCAAAGTTTTCCCGATTCAGAACGTTACGGATTGATAACCCAATTAAGAAGAGCTGCCATTTCAGTGCCTTCAAATATTGCCGAAGGCTCTGCAAAATCATCAAACAAACATTTTTTAATTTTTCTAGAAAATGCTTTAGGTTCCTGTTATGAAATTGAAACTCAATTATTGGTTTCAAATGACGTTGGTTATTTAAATGATTCTGATTTAAAAAGTTTGTCCGATGAACTTTATAAAATTATATTGATGATATCAAAATTCATGTCAACATTAAAATAAATAGGATTTTTAGATTAACATATTGTCTGGTTTTTCAAACAATCAAACAATCTAGTAATCAAAAAATCGAATAATCCAACAATCCAAAAATCGAACAAATGACTAAACAAGAAATACTCAAAACCTTCGACCCCAGCCAACCCGGTTTGGCCGATGCCACCATTTTCGGCTTACCGTTTTCCATTGAAGAGAGCGAAATCATCGTAATCCCTGTGCCATGGGAAGTAACCGTTAGCTACGGTTCCGGGGCTTCAAAAGGTCCGGAAGCCATTTTAGACGCTTCTTTTCAAGTAGATTTAAATCATCAAGAATTTCCCGAATTGTGGAAATTGGGCATCTTTTTAGACGAATCGCCAAAAGGTGTCAAAAAGAATTCAAGAAAGTATAAAAAGAAAGCGGCACCAATCATTGAAGCCTTAGAAAGCGGCACAGTTATAGAACACCATCCCGGTTTGCAAAAAGATTTAGATAAAATCAATTACGCGTGTTCCGACATGGTGGAAGCCGTTCGTGAAAAAACATTACATTGGTTGAATTACGGTAAAAAAGTGGTTTTGTTGGGAGGCGACCACAGTACACCACTTGGATATTATCAAGCTTTAGCAGAAAAACACGAAAATTTTGGAATTCTACATTTAGATGCTCACATGGATTTTAGAATTGCTTACGAAGGTTTCACCTATTCGCATGCGTCTATCATGTATAATGCGTTACAAATTCCACATATTTCAAAAATTGTTCAAGTAGGAATTCGTGATTTCTGTGAGCAAGAAGTTGATGTCGTGAAGCAACAAGGAAGTCGAGTAGTAGTCCACACCGATTCCGATTTGAAAAGAGAAACGTTTGAAGGTAAAACTTGGCA
>JAUXNR010000184.1 GCA_030682755.1 Flavobacterium sp. | reverse complement strand
TAGTTCTTCTACAATAAAATGCGATATTTTGAAAGAATTGGTTTTCCAAAAATTATTGCTTAATCAGGCCGATATTGATAGTATCGTTGTAGGTAATTCTCAGGTTAATCAAGAACTCGAACGAAGATTTCGATACTATATCACTCAATTTGGTAGTCAAGAAAAGTTGGAAGAATATTACCATAAAACTGTAGATCAGTTTAAAGAGGAAATGCGCGAAGTTATTTCGGAACAGATTCTTCAGCAAGAAGTTCAATCTAAAATAACAAAGAATGTTACCATCACTCCAAAAGAAATTAAAGCTTTTTACAGGGATATACTTCAAGATAGTCTTCCTTTGATAAATACTGCATATCAGGTTGCGGAAATTGTTAAAAAACCACCTATATCTTCTTCCGAAAAACTTGCTGTTAAAGAAAAGATGCTCGATTTGCGAACCAGAATCCTTAAAGGCGAAAGTTTTGCAACTTTGGCAATCCTTTATTCCGAAGATCCCGGCTCGGCTAAAAAAGGAGGAGAATTAGGAATGTATGGCCGTGGAGAACTTTATCCCGAATTCGAATCTGTAGCTTATGGATTGAAAGAAGGCGAAATATCTGGAATTGTTGAAACAGAAGCCGGCTACCATATTATGCAAATGATTGAACGAAAAGGTGATTTTGTAAATGTTCGACATATTTTACTTTCACCAAAAATATCTCCAATCGAACTTCAAAAAGCGGCAAGTTTCCTTGATAGTGTTCAAGGTTTAATTGTTAGCGATAGTCTGTCTTTTGCGAATGCCGCTCGTAGATTTTCTGATAGTCAAAATCGTTTTAGCGGAGGTCTTATCATCAATCCAAATACAGGTAATGCTATGTTCCAAGCTGAGGAACTCGATCCAAAAATTTTCTATGTAATTGATAAACTTGAAGTTGGCGAAGTTTCTAAGCCGGTAGCCTATAAAACCGACGAAAATAAAGATGCATTTCGCATATTGCAATTGGTAAAAAAAGTACCGCCACACAAAGCGAATATGCAACAAGATTATGATGTAATTCAAAAAGCTGCTATCAATAAAAAGAAACAAGAAGTAATAGATAATTGGGTTAAAGAAAGAGCAGCCAAAACATATATTCGTATCAGCGAGAAATATAACACGTGTTCTTATTACGATACTTGGCAATCGAAATAAACATTAGTAATTTTAATGCTCGATTTTGGATTAATATCTTCTGAAGTTCCGAAACAATTTTTGGTGCCAAATATGCTTTTGATTGCAGGCGCCGGACAAAATGTAGGGAAAACATCCTTTGCCGTTGCTGCGATATATTATTTAAAATCGTTGGGTTATAAAGTTTACGGCTTAAAGATAACACCACATTTTCACGATGTAAGTCTGCCTTATTTAATAATTAAAAACGATAATTTTCAGATTTCTTTAGAAAAAGATAAATCCGGAA
>JAUXNR010000177.1 GCA_030682755.1 Flavobacterium sp. | reverse complement strand
TAATAATACTAACAATGCGAGAAACGAAATCATTTTTTCATTATTATCTGATGGACAATATATTAAAAATTATGGACCTACAACTGTAATGATTAATGGTTCAGTGGGGTCGCTGGAACAAAACGGTGAGTCTCTTGGTGTTGGTGCAGGAGGTTGGGGAGGTGCTTTAAGAGTAAGAAAGCAATTTGCTGATAAGTTTGAAGGTACTGCATTCTCACAAGACGCACGTAATACATTAATTACAGCAAATAGAGAACCTGTTATTAGTTCTGTAGCCGATAGAGATTCGGGTTTTATTATTGCAAAATATTCGAACAGAACTTCAACAGGTGCTCAAGGGTCAGATATAGAATTTGTAGATACTGATTTTCCGCTTTTCCGTCTAGCTGATGTATATCTAATGTATGCTGAAGCTCATTTAAGAGGTGGAGGTGGAACTGCACCACAGGCCTTAAGTTATGTAAATGCTTTGCGAGAAAGAGCAAATAATGGAAGTACAGCTCAAAACATTCCTTCTAATCAATTAACATTAGACTTTATCTTAGATGAGAGATTGCGTGAATTACATTGGGAGTCACATAGAAGACAAGACTTAATACGATTTAATAGATATACTGGAGGAAACTACAATTGGGCATGGAAAGGTAATGGTGCAAATGGAATTCCGATTCCTGCCTACACTAAATTATATCCAATTCCAACCCAAAGTTTAGCCGTAAATCCAAATTTAACTCAAAACCCAGGTTATTAATATTCCAAACTTTAAAAATCATAATAAAATGAAAAATACATTTAAATTTATATTTGCTTTTATAGCTTTTACAGGATTTTGGTCTTGTGAAGATGAAGAAAATTTTAAAATACTAGATCCAGTTGGCGATTTTGCAATTCTAACCCCTGATACAGGAACAACTATTGTTTTAGATCCAAATTTAGGGACAAACCCTAGTATTACTTTAAGTTGGAATGCTGCAGATTATGGAACTCCAACTCAAGTTCAATATGAAGTAGAGTTTGCTGCTGCTGGAACAGAGTTTGAAAATCCAATAATTGCTGCTAGCACTAATTCAACAAATATTACATGGAATGTTCTAGAATTTAATGGTGCTGTTTTAGGTGCTGGTTTAACACCATTTACACAAGAAGGGTTAGATATTAGGGTACGTGCAACAACTGGTACGACAGGTACTCAAGAACGATTTACAAATGTTATAACAATTTTGGTAACTTCTTTCAGTACAGATTTGCCACAATTAGCCGTTCCAGGAAACCACCAAGGATGGAATCCGCCAACTGCACCAAGAATTGCTGCGTCTGCATTTGGACAAACGGATTATGAAGGCTATATGTGGTTAGATGGAGGTTATAAATTTTTAGCTCCTGATGCTGGTGGTGCTTTTAATTGGGGTAATACAGACTGGGGAGATGATGGTTCATTCTCTGGAATTTTGGTAGAAAATGACGAAACTGATTGTCAAGCAACACCAGGTTATTATAGAGTTCAAGCAAATACAACTACTTTAACTTATACAACTACTGTTACTGTTTGGGGTATTATCGGAGCTGCTACACCAGGTGGATGGGACAATAGTACCGCTTTAACATATAATCCAACTTCAAAAATGTGGGAAGGTATAGTAACATTAACTGCAGGAGAATTTAAGTTTAGAGCAAATAATGCATGGACACTAAATTTTGGTGGACCAGCTGAGGCAATGGGTTATGATGGACCAAATTTATCTGTTGATGTAGGAGGAAGTTATTTGGTTAAGTTAGATTTAACAAATCCGCGTCAATATACATATACGTTAACTCCGCAATAATATTTTTTAAATCCTTAAAAAAGGGCTGTTTTTGCAGCCCTTTTTTATAAAAAAATTACCTATGAGAAATAAAATTACATACGTTTACTTTTTATTACTTACGTTTTTTGCTTTTGGACAAGTAACAATTACACCATCCACATTTAACGTAACAGATCAAATTACAATAACGGTAAATTTAGCACAAACAACTTGTAACGGAATTCCATCAAACACTACAAAAGTTTATGCTCATGCCGGAATTGGAAATGATACAGATGAGTATGGATTCAGTGTAGTAGGAAACTGGGGACAAGACAATGGGGTTGGATTAATGACCAATAATGGTAATGGTATTTGGAGTTTAACAATTACACCAAGTACCTATTTCAATTTGAATGCAACGCAACAAGCTAATGCCACTAAATTAGGACTGGTTTTTAGAAATGCAAATGGGTCACAGGAAATGAAACTTCCTTTAGGCGGAGGGGGATGTGGAAATTTTGTTTTTAATGTTGGAACCTTTCAAGTTAATTTAACTGCACCTCTAAATAATAGTACTACCATTCTTAATTCAGGGGGTAATTTATTGGTTTCTGCTACAAATACAGGAGGTAATTCTTCTTATGTATTAAAAGCAAATGGAACAACTATTAATACGAACGCATCAACTGCTTCATACAGTTTTACGCATACAAATATTACTTCAAATCAGAACTATCAACTCGAAGTAACCCAAGGGTCTTCAACAATTATAAGAAGTTTTAATGTAATTGTAAATCTGGGAACAATCTCTCAAGTAATTCCTGCTGGACTGGAAGATGGTATCAATTATAATCCAAACGACCCAACAAAAGCAACATTAAAATTAAATGCTCCGGGAAAAGATTTTGTTTATGTAGCAGGAAGTTTTAACAACTATCAACCGGATGCTTCTTATGCCATGAGAAGAGATCCGTCAACCAATATCTTTTGGTTAGAGTTAACTGGATTAACTCCTGGACAAATTTACACCTATCAATATTGGGTTGTTGATCAAACACCGGTAGCCAATTCACCGGTTATGGTAAAAACGGCAGATATGTATTCTACCTTAGTTTTGTCGCCTTTTGATGATCCATGGATACCATCTGCATCATATCCTAATCTTCCTGCTTATCCTCAAGGACAGCAAAGAGAAGTTACTGTATTACAAACAGGTCAAGCACCTTATAACTGGAGTGCAGCAACCACAAATTTTGTTAAGCCAAATAAAGATAATTTGATTATTTATGAAGTGTTAATTCGTGATTTTGATGCAAACAGAAACTTTCAAGACTTAATTAATAGAATTGATTATTTCAAAAATTTGAAAGTTAATGCCATTGAATTAATGCCAATCATGGAATTTGAAGGAAACGAAAGTTGGGGTTATAACACCTCTTTTCACATGGCTTTAGACAAGTTTTATGGAACTTCAGACAAATTTAAAGAGTTTGTTGATTTATGCCATCAAAACGGAATTGCTGTAATATTAGATTTGGCTTTAAATCATGCTTTTGGAAGAAATCCGGGTGTTAGAATGTGGATGAATGACCCTGATGGTGACGGATGGGGACCACCCTCAACAGATAATCCTTATTTTAATACCGTAGCCAGACATAGTTACAATGTTGGTGAAGATTTTAATCACCAATCTGCTCTGACAAAATATTACACAAAAAGAGTAATCAAGCATTGGATTGAAGAATACAAAATTGATGGTTTTAGATGGGATTTAACCAAAGGATTTACGCAAAATTGTACTGCAAATGATGAAGGTTGTACAAATGCATATCAAGCCGATCGTGTGGCT
>JAUXNR010000045.1 GCA_030682755.1 Flavobacterium sp. | reverse complement strand
CTTTTTTGATAACTTCTTCAGAGATGTTTGAAGGAGTTTGTTCGTAATGTGAAAATTCCATTGTTGAAGTTGCTCTACCAGAAGACAATGTTCTTAAAGTAGTTACATAACCAAACATTTCAGATAAAGGCACATTTGCTTTGATTGTTTTTGCTCCATTTCTGTCGCCCATATCATTCACTTGACCTCTTCTTCTGTTCAAATCTCCTACGATATCACCCATGTTTTCTTCCGGAGTGATTACTTCTATTTTCATAATTGGCTCAAGAATTACAGCTCCGGCAGCCTTAGCAACCTCTTTGTAACCCATTTTTGCAGCCAATTCAAAAGAAAGTGCATCCGAATCCACAGGGTGGAATGATCCGTCTAACAAAGTTACTTTCAAACTATCAACTGCATATCCTGCTAAAGGACCTTGCTTCATAGCTTCTCTGAAACCTTTTTCAACTGAAGGGATATATTCTTTAGGAACGTTACCACCTTTTACTTCGTTCACAAACTGAAGACCAACAAATGGTTTTCCATCTACTTCGTCTGCAGGCTCTAAACGGAAAACGATATCACCAAATTTACCACGTCCACCTGATTGCTTTTTATAAGTTTCTCTGTGTTGTGCCGCTTTAGTGAAAGCTTCTTTGTATTCAACCTGAGGCTCACCTTGGTTCACTTCAACTTTGAATTCACGTTTCATACGATCAACAAGAATGTCTAAGTGTAACTCACCCATACCTGATATAATCGTTTGACCTGAAGCCTCATCTGTTCTAACGGTAAATGTTGGATCTTCTTCAGCCAATTTAGCCAAAGCCATACCCATTTTATCAACGTCAGCTTTTGTTTTAGGTTCAATTGCAATACCAATTACAGGATCAGGGAATTTCATTGATTCAAGAATAATTGGGTGTTTTTCATCACACAATGTATCTCCAGTTTTGATATCCTTAAACCCAACAGCTGCACCAATATCTCCCGCTTCAATATAATCAATCGGATTTTGTTTATTAGCGTGCATTTGGTAAATACGAGAAATACGCTCTTTATTATCAGAACGCGTATTCAACACATATGAACCTGCATCTAAACGACCAGAGTATGCACGGAAAAATGCTAAACGACCAACATAAGGATCTGTAGCAATTTTAAATGCTAAAGCAGCGAATGGCTCCTTAACATCTGGCTTACGTAAAATTTTTCTTTGATCTTCTTCTAATAAATCTTGATCATCTGGATGCGTACCCACGATTCCTTCTTTATCTAAAGGAGAAGGTAAATATTTACAAACAGCATCCAACATAAACTGAACTCCTTTGTTTTTGAAAGAAGATCCTGCAATCATAGGAATGATTGCCATGTCAATAGTTGCTGCACGTAAAGCAGTATTAATTTCTTCTTCAGTAATAGAGTTTTCGTCCTCCATGTACTTATCTAATAGATTTTCGTCGTAATCTGCAACCGCTTCAATTAAAATCGAACGGTATTGTTTTACTTCGTCAACCATATCAGCTGGAATATCGACGATATCAAAAGTAGCTCCTTGCGTTTCATCATGCCATACAATTGCTTGATTCTTCACTAAGTCAACCACCCCTTTAAAGTCAATTTCATCTCCGATTGGCAATGTAATTGCAACCGCATTTGATTTTAACATATCTCTAACTTGTTGACAAACTCCTAAGAAGTTTGAACCTTGACGGTCCATTTTGTTAACAAATCCCATTCTTGGAACTCTATATTGATCTGCAAGTCTCCAGTTAGTTTCTGATTGTGGCTCAACACCATCAACAGCACTAAACAAGAATACTAATCCATCCAATACACGCAATGAACGATTTACCTCAACGGTAAAGTCAACGTGTCCAGGAGTATCAATAATATTAAAGTGATACGGTTTTGATTCCGGCAAAGGTTTTCCTTGCTCAGTTGGAAAATTCCATTCACAAGTAGTAGCAGCAGACGTAATTGTAATACCTCTTTCTTGCTCTTGTGCCATCCAGTCCATTGTTGCAGCACCATCATGTACTTCACCAATTTTGTGTGATTTTCCTGTGTAAAATAGAATACGCTCTGTTGTTGTAGTTTTACCCGCATCAATGTGAGCTGCAATTCCAATATTTCTTGTGTATTTTAAATCTCTAGCCATTTTTTATGAATTAAAATCTAAAGTGAGAGAATGCTTTGTTAGCCTCTGCCATTTTGTGAGTATCCATTCTTTTCTTAACCGCTGCACCTTCTTCTTTAGCCGCTGCTAAAATTTCAGACGCTAGTTTAGAAGCCATTGATTTTTCGTTTCTTCTTCTTGCATATAAAATCATCCATTTGATAGCGTAAGATATCTTTCTATCCGGACGAATTTGCATTGGAATTTGAAATGTAGCTCCACCTACTCTACGACTACGTACTTCTACGTGAGGCATAACATTGGTCAAAGCATCTTTCCAAATTTCTAACGCCGTTTTTTCTGCATCTTGTTTCTTAGTTTCTACGATTTCCATTGCATCATAGAATACTTTGAAAGCAGTTGATTTTTTACCATCCCACATTAAGTTGTTCACAAAACGTGTTACCAATTGATCATTGAATTTTGGATCCGGTAAAAGAGGTCTTTTTTTGGCCTGTCTTTTTCTCATGTCTTTTCTTTAAAAGTTTTTAACTTACTTTTTCTTTGCGGGTGCTGCTACTTGTCCTGGTTTTGGTCTTTTTGCACCATATTTCGAACGACGTTGAGTACGACCGGCTACACCAGCTGTATCTAAAGCCCCACGAACAATATGGTATCTAACTCCTGGCAAATCTTTTACCCTTCCGCCTCTAACTAATACTATCGAGTGCTCTTGTAGATTGTGTCCTTCTCCTGGGATGTAGGCATTAATCTCGTTTCCATTTGTTAAACGAACCCTAGCAACCTTTCTCATTGCTGAGTTTGGTTTCTTTGGAGTTGTTGTGTAAACACGAGTACATACACCTCTTCTTTGAGGACAAGAATCTAAAGCAGCCGATTTACTCTTCTTAGTTATTTGGGCTCTCCCTGTTCTTACTAATTGTTGAATTGTTGGCATAATTAATACTAAAAATTTTTCTTGTTTTTAAAATTACCCTATTTTTAGGGGTTGCAAATGTAGGAAATATTTTTTGCAAAACAAATCATAATTTATTTATTTTCTACAGGTTAGTATTTTTATTGGTTTCAACGCGGCTCATTATATTGAAATAATAGCTGTTTTTGATATTTTGAGTGATTGATTGACCTTTATAAAATACCATAATTTCTATTTTTACGTTACTTTTATCAAAATTTATTTCTGTATTGAAACCATTTCTCTATTTGTTTTTTTGTTTTTTAATCTTTGAAAATTCTTTTTCTCAAACACTTTATTTAAAAGTTGAAGGAAATACGAATCTTGAAACCTTTGTTATTGATTCTATTGGTTATCCAAAAAAATTTAAATCCGCTAATGAGATTATTAAAGCATCAACAGACTTATCAAACACGCTTTTTCAAATTGGCTATTTTGAACATGAAATAATTGAGCAACAAAAAAGCAATGACTCTACTTTCATTTTCAAATACAATCTTGGCAAAAAAAAGAATTTGATTAGCATAAAAATTGAAGACAACCATTTAGAATTTATTCCCATTGAATTTAATGTAAAAGAAAACTCGGTTACCATTGAAACAAAAAGACTACCAATTTTTATGGAAAGTATTATTAAAAAAATGGAATCTAAAGGTTATTCTTTGGCAAAAGCACAACTTATAAACGTACAAGCTGCAAACGAAAAAATTTATGCAGACCTATATATTGACAAACAATCAATAAGAAACATTAATGATATTGTAATTTTGGGCTATGACAAATTTCCTAAAGGTCATTTAATAAATTTAAAGCGACTCTACCGAAATAGAAACTTTTCTAAGCAAAATCTAGAAAATGTTTACCAAGATTTCAACAAACTCCCTTTTGTAAAACAAACCAAATTCCCGGAAATTTTATTCACTAAAGATTCTACTAAGGTTTATGTCTATTTAGAAAAGTCAAAATCAAATCAATTTGATGGCTACATAGGATTTTCAAACAACGAAGAAAGCAAAATCATTTTTAACGGCTATGTTGACTTATTGCTTCAAAATGCTTTAAATTCAGGCGAAAAAATATTTTTATATTGGAAAAATGATGGCAACCAACAATCAACGTTTAATGTTGGTCTTGAAATTCCTTATTTATTCAAAACACCTTTAAGTTTAAAATCTGAATTAAACATTTTCAAACAAGACAGTACTTTTCAAAATACTAAAACATCGATAGATTTAGGATATCTTTTCAATTATAACACCAGAACATATATTGGCTATCAAGCAACCCAATCAAGTAATATACAAAACACGAATTCTTCTTTAATTAGTGATTTTACCAATTCATTTATTACAACCCAATTTGAATATACGGGCTATAAATTTGATGATTTTCTTTTTCCTGAAAAAACCAATTTGTATGTAAAATTTGGAACAGGGGAACGAATTTCAAAGATTGATACTCAAAAACAATATTTTACCACTTTAAATTTAAAACACATATTCCATCTTAATGAAAATAACAGCATTGCAGTTAACAGTCAAAATCACTTTTTAAAGAGCGACACCTATATAATTAATGAGTTATTTCGTTTTGGAGGTATCAGATCAATTAGAGGCTTCAATGAAAACAGCTTGCAAGGCAATTTATTTACTTCTTTATTAACTGAATATCGCTATACTTTCACTTCAGGGTTCTATGCTCATTCTGTTATTGACTACGGTTATTTTGAAGATAAATCAACAAATGTTAACGCTTCTCTTATTGGCTTGGGTGTTGGATTTGGCTTATTTACCAAAAACGGTTTGTTCAATATTGTATATGCCAACGGAAATGAAAAAAACCAAGAATTTAAACTATCCAATTCCATTGTTCACATAAGTTTTAAATCTAGATTTTAACACTTTTTTTCTTCAACTTTTTCATTATTAATATGTTAACAAAATCTAAAAAAAGTTAAATATTTACTAGGAATATTAACATTATTTTAAGAGATTTGTCTAACTAACACAAAATTTTAACAATGAAATCAAAAACAAAGTTTTTATTAGTTTACATGCTAATGTTTTTTGCACAATTCGTTTTTGGGCAAGAAAAAACTGTTACTGGAGTTGTTACTGATAATAGCGGACTACCTCTTCCAGGAGTTAGTGTTGTTATTAAGGGCACAAATATTGGTACGGTTACAGATTTTGATGGAGCCTATT
>JAUXNR010000176.1 GCA_030682755.1 Flavobacterium sp. | reverse complement strand
GATTGAATTTGTATGGGGAATAAACAAGATACTTGGGAATGTATGCTATGGAAAATCTGAACCCTGGCTTTACCAGTTATTGGCTTGCGTTATGGAGGACAGCAATGCAGGTGATAACGGCAGGTAATGGATTTAACCCGATGACACCTTAAGTCCGCGTGTTAGCTTTTTTAATTACCGTTTTCGGTTATAGCATTTTTGGTTATGTCATTGCGACTTTTGCCACCTATTTCATCGGTCGTGATGCCGAGGAGAAAGATGCCCCGATTGCCGGCTCCAGGGAAATTGAAGAACTGAAATCAGAAATCATTGCACTTCGCAAGATCATCGAAAACCAAAAAAAAGATTAAGCGTTTTGCAGGCACTCATTATGCACTTTCATCAAATATAACTTCGTCTGAACTTCCTTTTTTATATAAAGGTTTCTCAATGGGTAATGTAAAATAAAAAGAGGAACCTACACCTTCAATGCTTTCTACCCATATTTCACCACCATTTTTTTCCAGAAACCCTTTTACCAATAATAATCCAATTCCAGCCCCTTTGTTTTTTTCTCTTGCTTCCGAAAGTGTTTTCATTTGTGGTGTAAAAAGATTTTCCATTATTTCTTTGGTCATTCCAACACCAGAGTCCTTAACCTGAACAATAATCTTATCTTCTTTACTTTTCGCTGAAACGCTTATTGTACCTCCTTTTCCGGTATGTTTTATCGCATTTGAAACGATATTTTGAATGATGGATATTAACATTTTGCTATCCGCAAATACAGAAGTATCCGCTTCAATTTCCTGATGAAGATTTATCGTGTTTATTGAAGCAGTTTCGTTTAACGTTTCAAAGACTTTATTAATGTATTCGGTTAGTTTTATATTTGTTGGAGTAAATACGTCCGATGCGTACTTTATTCTTGCCCATTCTATTAAATAGTCCAGCATATTTAATTCGTCCGTTGCTGATTTAGAAAGCATATCAAGCATTTTCTGAACATCATTTGTCTTCATTTTATGAAAATCTTCTTTCAAATAATTTGCGATTCCAATAATAGCTGACAGGGGACTTCTTAAATCGTGTGAAAGTATTGCCAGAACACTCTCTTTATGGGTATTAAGGTCTTCAA
>JAUXNR010000175.1 GCA_030682755.1 Flavobacterium sp. | reverse complement strand
CGCCACATCATAAAAACGCAATAATTCACGTTCCTGAAAAAGTTTTCCTCTAATCCTGTTGCAACCTCCAAACCCAGAAAATGTTCTATCATTTGAATTGATTTCTAAAAAAGGTAATTCTTCAAGAAAAAAATCTTTTGTAAAGGTTTTGCCTTCAACTTCCTCAAGAACCCAAATATCATGTAATCTGTAATCAAAGGTATAATTACCACAACCTTTTAGATTGGTGAATTCCTCTTCTGTTCCTTTTTGAATTTTTACTTCAACTTTATAGGAATAATTTTTTTCAGACATGTTATCTGAACAGTCTCCTTGAAGTATGGTTATTTCAATTTTTCCACTTTCAGTTGCTGCTCGATACATTTTAACATTAGAATCCATTGCTCGAATTGGTTCAACATGGGGTGCGTTAAAATTCATGCTCTCATCAAGTGCAGAAAATTTTATCAAACTTTCAGATATTTCCAAATTCCAAAACGGTTCTGTTCCAATTGCTGAAAAATAATTTAAAGCTATTTTTTGAGGGAGTTCACCTTCAGGAATATCAGGTAAAGATTTTAGTTTTGTACTACAAGAAACAATTAATACTGTAACCAAAAACAATTGAATTAGGTTTTTCATACTGCGAAATTTGAGTATAAATTTAAAAATTAAATAACTCTTTTCCGATGAAATGCATCATTTTATTACAATTTATACCCAATAGCTCGAATTTTGGCACTATCTTTCTAATTCATAACATTCAAAATATTGAAAAAACTTAAAATCAAGTGCGAATTATCTAGCCTTTTTTAAGAAATTTTTAGTCATATAAGTAGTATTAGAATATTATGATAATAATTTTCAAAAAATAGATTTTTATGGGTTTTTATGTACAATTTTCAGTATTATTGTTAAAAGTATTAAAATGAAAGAAGAATATTTTAAATGGTACTCCCCTAACCTCAATAGAGAAATAGAAATGCTTGTTTTTGGACATGCCGGATATCCGGTAATTGTTTTTCCAACATCCATGGGAAGTTATCATGAAAACAGAGATCAAGGACTAATAAAATCTGCCCAATGGTATATTGAACAAGGCTTAATTCAAATATTTTGTCCGGGAAGTATTGATAAAGACAGTTTCTATAATAAAAAAATTCATCCTGTACATCGCATCCAAAATCATGTATGGTATGATAAGATGATTTGTCATGAAATTGTAGAACGTGTTCGAAACAATACTCCAGTTGGGAAGGTTGCCGTTGCAGGCTGTAGTTTTGGAGCATATCATGCTGCTAATTTTGCTTTCAGACATCCTGGTTATGTGAGTCATATGTTTGCTATGAGTGGTGCATTTAGCATTAAGAGTTTTATGGATGGTCATCATGATGAAAATGTATTTTATAA
>JAUXNR010000393.1 GCA_030682755.1 Flavobacterium sp. | reverse complement strand
GTATAATAAAGGATTGATTTATCGCGGTTATCGAATGGTCAATTGGGATCCGGAAGCAAAAACCACTTTATCAGATGAAGAAGTAATTTATGAAGAGCGTCAGGGTAAATTGTATTTTATCAAGTATGCTATTGAAAACAGTACGGATTCTGTAGTCATTGCTACGACAAGACCGGAAACCATCTTAGGCGATACTGCCATTTGTATTCATCCGAATGATGAGCGTTTTACACATTTAAAAGGTAAAAAAGCGATTGTTCCGATTTGCAATCGTGTGGTACCCATTATTTTTGATGACTATGTAGATATGGAATTTGGAACAGGTTGTTTGAAAGTTACTCCTGCTCATGATGTGAATGATAAGGAACTTGGAAACAAACACCAATTGGAAATCATTGATATTTTTAATGAAAATGCAACACTCAATAGTTTTGGATTGCATTATCAAGGAAAAGACCGTTTTGTGGTTCGTGAAGAAATTGTGGTAGAATTGGAACAATTGAGCCACATTGTAAAAATTGAAAACCATATCAATAAAGTAGGTACTTCAGAGAGAACAAAAGCCGTGATTGAACCGAGATTATCCGATCAGTGGTTTTTGAAAATGGAAGACTTAGTAAAACCTGCCATCAAAGCCGTTTTGGAAACGGAAGAAGTAAAATTATATCCGAATCGTTTTAACAATACGTATCGTCATTGGTTAGAAAACATTCGCGATTGGAATATTTCCCGTCAGTTGTGGTGGGGACAACAGATTCCGGCTTATTTTTTTGGCGACGGTAAAGAAGATTTTGTGGTAGCAGAAACGATAGAAGAAGCCTTAGGTTTAGCCAGAGTAAAAACAAACAACCCAAATCTTCAGTTGGCAGATTTGAAACAAGATGCCGATGCGTTGGATACGTGGTTTTCGTCTTGGTTATGGCCAATGGCTGTTTTTGGAGGAATTTTGGAACCGGACAACAAAGATTTTAAGTATTATTATCCTACCAATGATTTGGTTACCGGTCCGGATATTTTATTTTTCTGGGTGGCAAGAATGATTATTGCCGGATATGAATATACGGGTAAAAAGCCGTTCAATAATGTTTACCTTACCGGATTGGTTCGTGACAAACAACGTCGTAAGATGTCTAAATCATTAGGAAATTCACCGGATCCGTTAGATTTAATTGAAAAATTTGGAGCCGATAGTGTTCGTGTTGGATTACTTTTAAGTGCATCCGCAGGAAACGACATCATGTTTGATGAAGAATTGTGCAGCAACGGAAAGGCATTTTCTAATAAAATTTGGAATGCTTTTCGATTGATAAAAGGATGGGAAGTAGCCGACCTTCAGCAACCGGAAAGCTCAAGAGTTGCGATTGAATGGTATGAAGCAAAATTTCAAAAAGTATTATTGGAAATTGAAGACAGTTTCGAAAAATACCGTTTGTCTGATGCTTTGATGGCTATTTACAAACTAGTATGGGATGATTTCTGTTCGTGGTTGTTAGAGATCATTAAACCGGGATATCAGCAACCGATAGATAAGGCAACTTTTGATAAAGCCATTGAAATGTTGGAAAATAACATGAAATTATTGCATCCGTTTATGCCGTTTTTGACGGAAGAAATTTGGCAATATATTGCACCAAGATCAAAAGAAGAAGCATTGATTGTGTCTAAATGGCCTACTCAGAAATCCTTTAATGAAACGTTGATTGCTGATTTTGATTTTGCTATGGATGTGATTGCCGGAATACGAACCATCCGAAAAGAGAAAAATATTCCTTTTAAAGATGCTATTGAATTGCAGGTTATCAATAACGAAAAGACAACACAAGGTTTGGATAGTATCATTGCCAAGCTGGTGAACAGTAGTGCGATTACCTATGTTAAGGATACTGTTGATGGAGCTTTAACATTCCGTGTGAAATCCAACGAATATTTTATTCCGATCACGGGAGCTTTTAATGTGGAAGAGGAAATTGCCAAATTGAGCGAAGAATTGAAGTACACGCAAGGCTTTTTGAAGTCTGTTCAAGGGAAGTTATTGAATGAGAAATTCATGAGTTCTGCTCCTGAAAAAGTAGTGGCCAATGAACGCCAAAAAGAGGCGGATGCGTTAGCTAAAATAGCAATGATTGAACAAAGTTTAGCCAACTTAAAATAATAAAAATCCCGAGTAAAATCGGGATTTGTTTGTTTAGTATTTGTTTTTTTTGATTGTTGCTTTTGATAGTAGTTGTTAGAACTATTATGGTTTTAATTTTAACAGTTTTAAATCCTAATAATACAAAATCACCCGTTGAATTTCATAAACCGGCACTTTGTCAATATAAATGGTTTTCTTTGTCCAATTGCCTTTTTCATCAACATCATATCGATAACTTCTTTGTGTGGTCATTCCTTTTGTATTGATCACATTTTCTGCCAGTCGATATGCATCATCATATCCTTTGGTCATGGTTTGGACGGTTACTCCGTTTTGAATTACTTCATAGGAAATCATATTTTGTTGACTGTCATAACTGATTTTTTCTTCAGAAATACTTTTTACACTATTGTCAACAATTTTGTTGTATGTCAAATTATTTTGGTCATCATACATTTTCAATTCCGCATATTGTAATTCTCCTGACGGAAGGTAGTTGTCAACAGAGATTAATAGAGAACCTAAATAACCAAACTTGGTGTAGGCAACTAATTTATTTTGACTATCATAATAGTTTTCTGCTATTTTATTTTGGTCGTCATCATAGTCATACGTAATATAATTGGTAATGCGTTCTGAGTTTTTATAATAATTTTCTTTAACTAAATTTCCTTTTTCATCATACTCATAAGTGATTTTACTCATCAGGCGTTCGTTTGCATCAAAATTTCTTTTTTGAACTAGCTTGCCATCTACAAAACCTTGAACTGTTTTATCAAACTGACTTTGATCTGCATTTCTTCTGGTTATGATGATAATGTTGCCAAAGTCATCACGAGTATATTTTGTGGTCATGAACACCGCATTGTTCATATATTGAATGGTTTCCAATAGCTTGTCTTTACCTTCATAACTATTTTCTTCTTGAAGCTGACCGGAGGAATTGAATTTTTTCTCACGAACCAATTGACCCTTCTCATTAAATTCTAACATAAAGTCATATTCAGAATAAGTTTCTCTTTTCAAATTGCCTAGGGTTCTTCCATCCACAATTTCAAAGGATTTCTCTTCCACTGATTTTACATTTCCGTTTAAAGCATAATGATTTAATTCACTTAGCACTTCTTCGGTTGCATCAATAGTTTCCTCATCTTTATCTTTTTTACAAGCTATAACAGATAAAACAATTAGGGTAAGGGCAAAAAACTTTTTCATGAAATTCGTATTAAAAAAAATCCCGAGCCAAAGCCCGGGAATAGTTAGTTGTATTTTTATTGGGCTACTTGAGTGGCGTTGTATTTTTCGGCTACTTTTTCCCAATTGATAATATTGAAAAAAGCATCTACATATTCTTTTCGTTTGTTTTGATAATTTAAATAATAAGCGTGTTCCCATACGTCAAGGGCTAGGATAGGGGTTCCAGATAATCCTAATTTTGTCATCAAAGGATTGTCTTGGTTTGGTGTGGCTACAATGCTTAATTTTCCGGTAGCATCTACCACTAACCAAGCCCAACCTGAACCAAACTGTTTCATGGCTGCATCAGAAAATTGTGTTTTGAAATTTTCAAAGCTACCAAAGTCTTTATCAATGGCTTTTGCTATATTTTCTGTTGGCCCTTTTCCATCATTTACTTTTAGAATTTCCCAAAAGAAATTGTGATTGTAATACCCACCACCATTATTTCTCACGGCTTTGTTTTCTGCATCAACTGTTTTTAAAATTTCTTCAATTGAAAGTTTTGCCATGGGCGTGTTGGCAATAGCTTTGTTTAAATTATTGGTATAAGCCAAATGGTGTTTGGAAAAGTGAATCTCCATGGTTTTGGCATCAATAAATGGTTCTAAAGCATTATATGCATAAGGAAGGGAAATCATTTGAAATGTACCACCTTCGTCTGCTTTTACATCTTCCGGATTGGCAGGAATAACTTCTTCTAATTCCGGTCCGGCTACTTCTACTACTTCTTCTAACTTTTTGCTGTTATTGCACGATACAAGTACCATAGTTGCCATAACTGTTGCTAATACTGCTGATTTTTTCATAGTAATTATTTTTTTTTAATAAGTGAATGAATGGTTTCGATATAAAGCTCTTTTGCTTCGTCTGGTGTTAAATGACTAATTTGCATCCAGGCGTTTGTTTTAAATGCATTTCGAAGATCGCTGTTGTTCATTTGTCTGAATCCAAACGTGCCGTGTGTGGCTTGTTTGTAATAGGCATAAATTCGCAACATGACATCTTGCGGTAACGCTTCTGTCATGTTTGAAGCCAATTCAAAAGCCTCTTTAAAACGACGATCTAAATCAGTTTCACTCATGGTTTGGAAGTTGTGCAATTACAGTTTCACCTCCCTTAACTTTTTGGTTTAGTACTACATTGATTGGTGTACCCAAAGGTAAGAATAAATCAACTCTTGAACCAAATTTTATGAATCCTGCGTCAGTACCTTGCTTTACTTGCGTGCCTTCTTGAGCATAATTTACAATTCTGCGTGCCACTGCTCCCGCAATCTGACGGTATAGAATTTCACCAAAAAGTCGGTTTTCAACAACCACAGTGGTGCGTTCATTTTCGGTACTTGCTTTTGGATGCCAAGCTACTAAATATTTACCGGGATGGTATTTGCTGAAATTGATTTTTCCATTTACCGCATAACGGGTAACATGTACATTTAAGGGCGACATAAAAATAGAAACTTGCAGCCTCTTGTCTTTAAAATATTCGTCTTCATATACTTCTTCAATGACCACTACTTTTCCGTCAACGGGTGATACAACAGTTGCATCGTCATTGTGTGTGTAACGTTTCGGATTTCTAAAAAACTGCAACACCAGAATTAAAAAAATCAATCCAATGGTTTGCACAATCATTCGCAACCAATCGATGGCAATAAAACTGTCTGCTAATAAAATCCATGCGGTTACAATTACTGTGGTAATTAAAATAAGCTTAGCTCCTTCTTTATGAAACATAATATAAAATTTGATAAAATAAAAATATGAAAGGTGATACAAAAATAATACTGTCCAAACGGTCTAAAATACCACCGTGTCCGGGCATGATTTTACCACTGTCTTTTACACCGGCAATTCTTTTGAATTTGGATTGAATTAAATCACCCAGTGTTGCAAATATACTAACTAAAATTGCGATTCCAATCCAAATGCCAATATTGCTGGTGCCGATATAATAGGTAGCAATCAAAAAACTCCCGATTATACTGAATGTAAGTCCGCCCAAAAAGCCTTCAATTGTTTTTTTAGGTGAGATTCGTTCAAAGAGTTTGTTTTTTCCTATAGACTTTCCCACTAAGTAAGCAAACGTATCGTTGGTCCAAATTAAAACAAATATGCCAATTAATATTTTTGGATTGTATCCTTTAATTCCAATTGGAATTTTTGTAATGATGATAAAAGGTAAAATAATATAACCGATAAGATACACCCATTTTTCAAACTTTTTAATCTTTGTATCTTTTTTAGAAAATAAAAAAAACAACAAGCGTATTGAAACCAAAACACAAAGTGTAGTTATGATCTTGTCATATATTGGATCAAAGTTTGCCCTATAATAAACGGTTGTCGTATAACAAAAAAGAGCGAGTAAGAGTGGGATATAAAAACGAAGTTTGATTAGTTTACAAAATTCCAATACTGCGATAGCCAAAAAAAGGCCAAACAAAATATAAAAAGAAGTGTTTGAAAACAGCAGGCAAGTTAATAATAAAAAAATATAAACCGCACCCGATAAAGCTCTTGTAAGCGTTTCGTTCATTTTAAAGATCTTCTAAAAGCAATAAATATAGATTTTTAGCTGCACTACCATAGTGAAGAAAATCTTCTTCTTTTGCTTTTTCAAAATATTTAATTGTGGTAATATTTGAAGGGTAATTTTTTTCGTAACGTTTTTTGATTTCTCTCAAACCGTCACTTTTGTTTTCCAGTATTTGACTTGTGGTTGCAAAAACAATCATGTTTGCAGGTAATTCATGAGGCTTGTTTTGCTTGATTTGATTGGAAGTCAGTAACACGGAACCTTCATCTGCAATCAGATTTTCGCAAGAGGCTAATATAAATTTTGGAGATTTGGGGTCTGTAAAGTTGAGTTTGTTTTCTTCCAATAAATGAAAGAGTTTAGGTTCATAACACACGGCTTCGCATTCAAACCAATCATTTTCTTCTAAAATGTTCAAAAATTGCTCTTTTAATTCTTCCAAAGTTTCACAATAAATAAATTTACCTCCATTTTTTCTGAAATTGAAAGTAAATAACTCATCTACAGGAATTTTAATTTCCGGATTAAAAGGGCTAGCTTCTTTTTCTTTATTTTCTTCAGAAGCATCGCTACCAGAACCAAATAGCTTTTTGAAAAGACTCATATTTTTTTGTTGGAATGCGTGTATTCATTTTTGATATCGTTCAAAGATAAAAAAATCTCAATTCAAAAAGCGATTTGAATTGAGATTTTTAAAATTTTTAAGCGAAGATTTTAATTATTCCGCAGGAGATACTGCAAATGGAGGCGTAAAATCACGCTTACCAAAAATATTTTCTAAGTCATCTTTAAAAATAACTTCTTTTTCAATTAAAATATCGGCTAGTTGAATCAATTTATCTTTGTTATCTTCCAAGATTTTAATCGCTCGCTGGTATTGATTTTCAATTAAAATAGAAATTTCTTTATCAATAGTAATAGCAGTGTCTTCAGAATAAGGTTTTGAAAAATTATATTCACTCTGTCCTGAGGAATCATAATAAGTAACATTACCAATTTTATCATTCAATCCATAAACTGTAACCATTGCACGGGCTTGTTTGGTTACTTTCTCTAAGTCGCTCAAAGCTCCGGTAGAAATCGTATTGAAAATTACTTTTTCTGCTGCACGTCCACCCATAGTAGCACACATTTCATCAAGCATTTGATCCGGGCGAACAATCAAGCGTTCTTCCGGTAAATACCAAGCAGCTCCTAAACTTTGACCACGAGGTACGATGGTAACTTTTACTAAAGGTGCAGCATGCTCTAACATCCAACTGGTAGTGGCATGTCCGGCTTCGTGAATTGCAATAGCTCTTTTTTCTGCAGGTGTGATAATTTTATTTTTCTTTTCTAAACCACCCACAATACGGTCAACCGCATCTAAAAAATCTTGTTTTTCTACAACTTTTTTATTTTTTCGGGCGGCAATTAAAGCAGCTTCATTACATACGTTAGCAATATCGGCTCCTGAAAATCCTGGAGTTTGTTTGGATAGAAAATCAGTGTCTAAATCATCTCCTTTTTTAAGCGGTGTAATGTGTACTTCAAAAATTTCTTTACGCTCACGAACGTCCGGTAAGTCAACATAAATTTGACGGTCAAAACGTCCGGCACGCATCAAAGCTTTGTCCAATACATCTGCACGGTTGGTAGCTGCCAATACAATAACATTAGTATTGGTGCCAAAACCGTCCATTTCTGTTAGTAATTGGTTTAATGTATTTTCACGTTCGTCATTGGATCCTGAAAAGTTATTCTTTCCACGAGCTCTACCCACAGCGTCAATTTCATCAATAAATATGATGGCAGGCGATTTTTCTTTGGCTTGTTTGAACAAGTCTCGCACACGTGATGCACCAACGCCCACAAACATTTCTACGAAATCTGAACCTGACAATGAGAAGAAAGGCACTTTTGCTTCACCGGCAACAGCTTTGGCTAATAAGGTTTTTCCGGTTCCAGGAGGGCCAACCAATAAGGCTCCTTTTGGTATTTTTCCTCCTAAAGAAGTATATTTTTCAGGGTTTTTTAGAAATTCTACAATTTCTTGAATTTCTTCTTTAGCACCTTCCAATCCGGCTACGTCTTTAAATGTAACTTTAACATCATTCTTTTCGTCAAACAATTTTGCTTTTGATTTTCCGATGTTAAAAATTTGACCACCGCCACCGGCACCGCCACCAGACATTCGTCTCATGATAAGTATCCAAATTACAATAATAATAATGAATGGGAGAAAAGTAATAAATACTTCACTCCAATTGCTTTTTACTGAAAAGTTGTAATCGGCTAATTTGTTGTCGTTTTTTGCTTCTTCCAGTTTTTTCTGAAACAATTCATCGTTACCAATGTTGTCCAAACGATAGTGGGCACCTTTGTTTTCTCTTCCAAAAGCATCTTTTGTAACCGCCTTGTGTTTTTCTAAATTTAAAGCTTCTTTGGTTAAATAAATTTCGGCTTCACTTTTATTAAACACATAAACTTTGGCCACCTCACCACTTTCTAAATACTCGTTAAATTTAGAGGAAGATAATTTATTGGGCTCTTGAAAGGAACCACCACCGGATATGATACTTACAAATATAAAAATACCCGCTACCATCAGGTAGATCATCCAAGGGTTAAATTTAAATTTATTTGGAGTAGGATTATTTTCTTTTGACATAAATAAGGGTTATTCTTTTATAGCGATTTAATATTTGTTTTGAATGGTTGTAATTTGAGCATCGCCCCACAATCCTTCAATGTTATAAAATTCTCGTACGTGTTTTTGAAACACATGAACCACAATGTCAACATAATCCATCAAAACCCACTCGCCATTGTCGTTTCCTTCAACATGCCAAGGCTTGTCTTTTAATTCTTTTGATACGGTTTTTTGAACGGAGCTAACAATCGCGTTAACCTGAGTGTTGGAGTTTCCGTTGCATATCACAAAATAATCGCATACGGTATTTTCGATTGCTCGTAAATCTAATATATCAATATCATTTCCTTTTACTTCTTCTATGCCTTTGATGATGTTTGCTAACAATTCATCTTTACTTACTTTCTTATTCGTCATTTACTATTTTCTATATTTCCGCAAAGTTACCAATTTTTGTCTTTACATTTGATGCAATTATCACAAGTTTATGAGATTTTTTATTCTTTCTCTATGCATATAATCAAACTCAGTGCCATTGATTCCACCAATTCCTATTTGAAACAATTGATTTCAAATCAGTTTGTTGAAAATTATACGGTGGTACTCACACAAAATCAAACCAACGGGAAAGGTCAAATGGGTTCAAAATGGGAATCTCAGGCAGGCAAAAATTTGACTATGAGTGTTTTAATAAAAGACTCCTTATTGAGCATTGGAGAGATATTCAGTTTGAATTGTTTGATTTCTATTGCCGTTTTGGAAGTTTTAAAAACTAAGGGTTCACTTGATCTGTCAGTAAAATGGCCAAACGACATAATGTCAGGAAATTACAAAATTGGTGGCATATTGATTGAAAACAACATCAAATCAGATGGAGAGATTCAATCTGTTGTAGGTATCGGAATTAACGTAAACCAAACCAATTTTACAGATTTGCCAAAAGCCTCATCCTTGAAGAATAGTACCGGACAACATTTTGAACTACACAATTTAGTAGTTGAAATTGTGGAACGCATTAAATTTCATACTGCCAAATTACGAAACGGCAACACAGCAGAAATCTGGAATTTGTACCATAAACATTTATTCAAACTCGGTGTGCCAATGCCTTTTGAATTGCCAGCCGGAAAACGTTTTATGGGAATCATACAAAAAGTGACCAAAGAAGGAAGACTAGAATTGCTTTTGGATGATGATAGGGTTTTAGCGTTTGGAGTAAAGGAAGTGATGATGTTGTATTGAGTTGATGAATAAGTTAGTATTTTGCTAATCAGAAGAAAAGCTGATTTTTTTTCGTGATTTTATCACAGCTTTACTAGTTAAACAACATAAAATAGTTTAATTTTCAACATAGTAAAAATTAAAAGCCCAACCTGTAGGATGATTTATACTGTCTCAACCCACATTCAAATTTTAACTATATTTGCCTCTCAATTTCAACAATCGTGAGCCACACCAACAAACTAAAAATATTTAACGATCCCATTTATGGATTCATTACAATTCCAAATGAATTGGTTTTTGATTTGATTCAGCATCCTTATTTTCAAAGACTTCGCAGGATTTCTCAAATGGGTTTGTCGTATTTGGTATATCCCGGAGCTCATCATACTCGTTTTCATCACGCACTTGGGGCCATGCATTTGATGCAAAAAGCTGTTGAAGTGTTACGTTTTAAAGGTGTTTCCATATCAAAAGAAGAAGAAACCGCACTGTATATCGCTATTTTGTTACATGATATTGGTCACGGACCATTTTCTCATGCAATGGAACAAAGTATTGTGGAAAACGTTCACCATGAAGAGTTGTCGTTGTTGTTTATGAACCAACTTAATCAGGAGTTTGACGGAAAATTAAGTTTAGCCATTAAAATATTTAAAGGTGATTATCACAGAAAGTTCATGCTCCAGCTCATCTCAAGTCAGTTGGATATGGATCGTATGGATTATTTGAAACGCGATAGTTTTTATTCAGGTGTTGCGGAAGGAAATATCAATTCAGATCGATTGATTCAAATGTTGCACGTTGTTGATGATGTGTTGGTCATGGAAGAAAAAGCCATTTATTCGATTGAAAAATTCTTAATGGCAAGACGGTTAATGTATTGGCAAGCCTATCTGCACAAAACGAGTTTGGTTGCAGAATTGATTTTGATTCGGGTGTTCAAAAGAGCGAAAGAATTAATCCAAAAAAGAATGCCTTTATCTTGTAGTCAACCGCTTCATTATTTTTTGCAAAACAAGATTGAGGTTGCAGATTTTGATACTGTTATTTTGGATAAGTTTGCTCAATTGGATGATTTTGATATAGTTAGTGCGTTGAAAATATGGCAGTATGAAGATGATTTCATCTTAAGCACGTTGAGCAAAATGATTATCAATAGAGATTTATTAAAGATAAAATTGAGTGATCAGAAAAGTGAAAAAGAAGTGTTGGATGCTTACAAGCAAGAACTTGTAAGGATTTATCCCGTTTCATTAACAGAG
>JAUXNR010000392.1 GCA_030682755.1 Flavobacterium sp. | reverse complement strand
TTTTTCTCTCCCCAACCCGCCAAGGCGGGTGAAAAAAAACTGTGCTTTTGAAAAAAACTTTGCTAACTCTCACGTACGCCTGATTTTACCTCCCGCCTCGGCGGAATAGGGCAAAACAAAATCAAATAAAAAGCTCTTCCTTTATTCTTTCCAAAACATAATTCAAATTAGAAACCACCTCTTCATTTTTAAATCGAATTACTCTCAATCCGTTATATTCTAAAAACTTGGTTCTTTCAATATCCTTTAACTGTTGCTCTTCAGTATCGTGATAATCACCATCAATTTCAATTACCAATTTATTTTTATGATTGTAAAAATCGGCGATATAAACGCCAACAGGATGCTGTCTTCTGAATTTTTGTCCATTCAACTTGTTTCCTTTTAAAGATTCCCATAACAGTTCTTCAGCTTTTGTCATAGTAGTACGAAGCTTTCTAGCATTTAAAAACACAGCTTGCGTTGCTCCTTTCCACATAGATTCATCATGTTGATGACTACTTCTCTTATTTTTATTCATACCTAACTACTTTAGAATAAAAATAATAATTGAAATCATATTTTAGATTGTTTTATAAAAAAAAGTGAATTCCATGTTTTTCCTTTCCCCAGCCCGCCGAGGCGAGTGAAAAAAAAAAAAAAACGTGCTCTTAAAGAAGAATTTGATTGCTCTCGATCACGCCTGATTTTGCCTTCCGCCTCGGCGGATTGTGCCTGCCTACCGCTAGGTAGGGCAAAACAAAATCAGGACAAGACAAAATACTATACTATATTATCAATGTAAAAATGTACTCACTATCAAGCTCACCTGATTTTGCCTTCCGCCTCGGCGGATTGGGCCTGCCTACCGCTAGGTAGGGCAAAACAAAATCAGGACAAGACAAAACAAAATCAGGAAAGAATCACAACCCGCAACTTGAAACTTTCC
The DNA here is from genome assembly GCA_030682755.1 of Flavobacterium sp. GTDB lineage: Bacteria > Bacteroidota > Bacteroidia > Flavobacteriales > Flavobacteriaceae > Flavobacterium. The sequence goes on along the minus strand of JAUXNR010000392.1, from coordinate 1,444 downwards.
AACCCGCAACCTCTACCCCTTCCTCACCTCCATTGTCACCAAAACCCCCAACGACTCCAAAACCAATTGCATCTTAGTCCCGCTATGTGTTTTAACCACACCCGATTGTCCTTTAAAATAACCCTCCGTTAAAGTAATACGTGTTCCCGGTTCATAACGAGCCACCGAGACCATATGTGAAGTAGTTTCCAACCATGCCTTAAGTGTTTCAATCTCCTCGTCTCTCACAACGGCTGGTTTTCCCAACCAAAATAAATAACGCACAACACCGGCAACTTGAAAAACCAAATCCCGCTGCTGTTCCGATAAATGCACAAAAACATAAGACGAAAAAAGAGGCTCTTGTACTTTCTTTTTACGGTCACTCCACTGTTTCACTACAGTCTGCAAAGGACAATAAGCTGTAATGCCCAGTTCTTGCAAAGAAAGAGCAACTTTCTTCTCATTTCTGGGTTTCGTATAAAGAACATACCAAGGCATCGTAAAATATGTTAGTACCAATCAGCATGACGGCGTTCACTACCCAAACTAAGCACCAAACCTAGTGAAGGGGTAAAAAAACCTCCTGAAACAAAGTCATCGCCGGATCCAACTTTCTGTCCATCAAAATAAACGTGTTGCTTAAAATTAAAGGTATAAGACATGTCAAAAGCCAAAGAAACCATATCATTAATTCGATAACGCGGACTCAAACCTATAATAAAATGACCCACACGTTCTCTTCGATCTAGAGGCACCGATTTAGAATAAGCCACCCCAATTCCTGAATGGGCAAACAAACCAAATTGTTCTCGGGTATTGATAACCAAATCAAAAGCCCTCCCTAAATTATAATAAGCCTGCACATCCAACCTTAAAAAATTTGTCCCGGTATTCTCACCTTCCCTAAATTGATCCATCGCTATCTGGGTTTTTACACCCCAATCCCGATCAAACATATAGCGAACACCAAAATTAAAATGAGCTGTTGAAGTATAAGCCCCATTAGTCGTATTTGAAATCGAATGCGTGGGAATACTTACACCATAACCAAATTCTGTAGAAAATCGATTATACGGTTTATCATAGTTCTGAGCCGTCATCATAAATACGACAAAACTGAAAAGTAAGCAAAAATATGTTTTCATAAATAAGTAGATTGGACTGCAAAAATACCCATTTATAAAGAAATCCCATATCTTTTTTTACTTTTTTTACCTTTCATCGTAAAAATACTACCACTAATCGAAAAAATCCCACAACCCACAACTTTTATCATTCCACAAAATATCGAAGACTATATTAGTCTGAGCCTGAAGCGTCTTTACGTCTTTTCCCCTCCTCACAACTTTGCGTCTCCGCGACTTTGCGAGAAATAAACCTCAACCCTACTTAATGAAAAAAAAAAAAGCGAAGTGTCTTAAACTCTCAATGTTGAAAAAAAGCGAAGCGTCTTAAACTCTTA
>JAUXNR010000391.1 GCA_030682755.1 Flavobacterium sp. | reverse complement strand
CCGGTGCTTTTGGAACTGAAGCATACATTTTAACCGGTTATTTTAATTTGGCTAAAGTGCTCGAAATCACTTTAAACAATGGAATCGATCCATTGACAAATAAAGTTATTGGCCTGCGGTCAGGAGCTTTGGAAACAATTCTTTCTTTTGAAGATTTGATGAATGCTTATCAAAAACAACTTCAATATTTTATCGATATAAAAATTAATGGAAATAATATTATCGATCGAATTTATGCCAACGAATTGCCTGCTCCTTTTCTTTCTGTTTTTATCGACGATTGCATTGAGAATGCCAAAGATTATAATGCCGGTGGTGCGCGATATAATACAAGTTATATTCAAGGAGTTGGACTTGGAAGTATTACCGATTCTCTTAGTGCAATAAAATATCATGTTTTCGAAAAACAAAATTTAGTCTTGAATGATTTTGTAAAGATTTTGAAAGATAATTTCAAAGATGCTGAATCTTTCCATCAACAATTAATTGAAGAAACACCAAAATATGGCAATGATGATGATTTTGCCGATGATATTGCAAAACAAGTGTTTGAGTTGTTTTATGCATCTGTAAATGGAAGGCCAACTGACAAAGGCGGTGTGTTTCGAATCAATTTGCTGCCAACCACTTCGCATGTTTATTTTGGAAGCAAAATTGGAGCTTTACCAGATGGAAGAAAGGCCGGGAAACCACTCTCCGAAGGAATTTCGCCCGTTCAAGGCGTTGATAGACAAGGACCAACGGCAGTTTTAAAATCCGCTTCAAAAATTGATCATCTTCGAACAGGAGGAACTTTGTTGAATCAGAAATTTACACCTCAAATTATGGAAGATGAAACAGGGCAGGAGCAAGTTAAAAATTTAATCAGAACATATTTCTCATTAAATGGTCATCATATTCAGTTTAATGTAGTTACAGCTGAAACGCTGCGAGAAGCAAAATTGAAACCCGAAAAATATCGTGATTTAATAGTTCGCGTAGCGGGTTATAGCGATTATTTTATTGAATTAACAGAA
>JAUXNR010000142.1 GCA_030682755.1 Flavobacterium sp. | reverse complement strand
CATTGATAATTGGCGAGGCACCTTCAATTGAAAGAAGAATATTGATTTTACTTTCATCAAAATCATAAGGGCTTTCGTAACTACTCAGCCGTACTAAAATTGGCAATGGAACTTAGAGCAAACATTACATCAACACCTCTTTTGATAGAGGTATCAATTACAGAACGTAAGACACAAAATTGCTCCAACCCAGATTTAAACTGACCTGATACTTTTTGTTTTACTTTCACATTTCTTATAGCACGCTCCGAAGCATTATTGTCAGGCGGAGTATCTTTATGATATAGAAAAGTGAATATACAATCACGATGTTTAAAAGAGACTTTTGTAAAACATGACTTGTTTTATATAATTCTTTTGGGATATTTTCATGTAATAAAACATCTAAATCATGCTCTAACTCTATTACCAATGGATTATCTTTACTGTATTCCGATTGCTGTTTCTTGAGTTCCAATCCCCTTTTTAATATTTCTTTTAGTCGCTTTGCCCAATCTAATTTATCAACTTTATCAACAAAATTCGCATCACGTAATATATGAGCAAAACATAACTGATGTCCGGCTGTTTTTGTTTTCAATTGAGCTGCCCATCGGTCTGTATTTAAAATCATATTCTCAAGTCCGTTCGGAAATTCGCTGTCTATGGTCTTCATCCCTCTACTTGCTGAATATGTGATATAAGTTGATAACATTGTTTGCCATACCCAAATCCAAAATTTTATACCATTGACTTTTACACCAGACTCATCTGAACCTCCATGCTTAGACTGGGTTATAGATTCCTTGATTCTATCATATATTGGTTGTGCTTTTTTTGACATTCGAATTAGAATATTGTCAATTGTTCCTTCACTCATATCTATTTTGAAAAAATGATTCATGCATTCTTTCAACCGATTAAATGGTAAATATTGACGTACTGACAAATAGGCAACATAGGATTCAATATTTGGTCCATATTGTACATGATTTGTTATTCCTTTAGGGAATTCGCTTTCCTGCTTGTGACCGCATTGAGGACAATCTTTACTGTTCCTGCGGTACTCTGTTACTTTATATTGTATAAATGGTATATCAATTACCTGTCTTTTAGCTTCAAAATGTGACTCGGAACCTTCTATATTACAGCCGCATTTATTGCAATAATTCGGATTTATTTCTATTATCTCATCAGGAAACGCAGTCATTTGCAACGTTTTACCTTTATGACCAAATTGACCACCGCTTGTACGACCCGACTTCTCTCTCAAACTCTGATTTCGTTTAGGTGGAGATATATCTGTTGAAGGTGGTTTACTACTATTGGAACTATCTTTTTTTATTTGTAATGAGTGTATTTTAGTTTCAAGGATATGTATTTGCTCTGTAAGCTCAAGAGTTCTTGTTTCAAGTTGCAATATCTTATCATCACGTTTAGTTAGTAACTGACGTAATAATTTATTCTCTTCTTGTAATGATAATATTACTTCTTTTTCAATCATGAATTTTGTCTCTTTATGCTTTACAAAAATATTAAATTTTTTGTAACTACTCAGCCATAAAATACAAATAAAATAAAAACGTTTAAACACTAAATTAATTTGAGCAGCACAAAAGGATGTTTTCCGGGGGGAAAATATGACTTTAGAAGAACAAATAAAAGTCTTATTTTCAGAGACTCAAAAATTACGACAAAAGGTTGTCGTTTTAGAGAAACATAAACTTGAACAAGATAAAATTATTCAAATTCAAGGAATCCGCATAGCAGAGCTTGAAGAAGAACTGCGAAAGGCAAGACTATCTAAAAATAGTAATAATAGCAGTAAACCCCCATCAACAGATATTGTAAACCATAAAAAGAGACAGAGTTTAAGGGAGCCAAGTGAAAAAAGAACAGGCGGACAACCCGGCCATAAAGGTACAACTTTAAAAATGACAGACAATCCTGATATAATAATAGACTTATCACCAAATTATTGTAATGATTGTGGCTGCTGTTTAGAAAGCACTGAAGCCCACTTAGAAGCCAAAAGGCAGGAGGTAGATATTCCTCCAATCCATACAATCATAAAAGAATACAGACAATATAGTAAAGAGTGTCCTCAATGCGGTCATCATCAGAGAAGTTCATTTCCTAAACATATAAGCAATAATATCCAGTATGGACCTAATGTAACATCATTAATATCATATTTTTCAGTATATCAATATATTCCTTTTAGGCGTTTAAAAGAATTATTCTCTCACATATTCAATTTAGATTTAAGCGAAGGCACAATTGACAATATACTAAAACGGATGTCAATCAAAGCCCAGCCATATTATGATAAAATCAGGGAATTGATATTACAATTGAAACAAGCAGGTTCAGATGAAACCTCAGTAATAATAAATGGAATCAAATTTTGGATTTGGGTTTGGCAGTCAAAATTTTTAACATATTTAACACTATCTGAGAGTAGGGGAATGAAAGCAATAGATAGTGTATTTCCGGATGGTCTTGAAAAAGCTATTTTAAATACAGACCGCTGGGCAGCACAATTGAAAACAAAAGCAGCCGGACATCAGTTGTGTGTTCCACATTTATTACGGGAATTAAAATTTATAGAAGAAGTTGATAAAATAGATTGGGCAACAAGATTTAAAGAATTCTTAAAAAAAGGACTGGAACTCAAAAAACAGCAATTAGAATACAGCAGAGACAATCCCATATTAATTCAATTAGAAGAAGAGTTAGACAAATTATTACAGGAGAATATCCCCAAAGATATTTATCGAAACACTTATAAATTTCAAAAATCTCTGAAAAAAAATCGAGATAGTATTTTGACATTTCTTTATCACAAAGAAGTGCCGGCAGACAATAATGGCTCGGAACGAGCGATTAGAAATGTAAAAGTAAAACAAAAAATATCCGGTCAGTTCAAAACCGGAGGACAAATATTTTGTGTATTGCGTTCAATAATAGACACCTGCAAAAAAAATGATAACGATGTTATGAAAGCCTTGAATTTAATTGCTCAAGTATAAGCGGCTGAGTAGTTACTCTAAAAACTAACAAATTATAAAAACAGTGAAAAAACAAGACATAAAAAATAGTCAAATTGATTCCAAAAATTCAATATAGCTCAATTATGAAGGTCTTTTTTTTTATAAACTTTTATAAATTTATAATATGACCTTTTTAGAGTGGTCTCATCTATTGTATAAAGTATTCTGTGATTGCCCCATCGAATTCTATATCCATCAATAACTGATAATTTCGTACAACCAAAAGGTCTTT
>JAUXNR010000139.1 GCA_030682755.1 Flavobacterium sp. | reverse complement strand
ACCATCCATATTCACTGATAAACCAATATATACTTGTCTTTCTTTAGTTTGGTCGCCTATAGTCTCATTATTCGCACTATTAATATCACTTTGGATTTGAGCATCATTTACAGTCACAACAGAACTTGAATTTCTTAATTCTGTGGTAGAAGCTCCCGAGGTTGAACCGCCATTTCTTGCAACAGTATCATCCCAGTCCACGCCATCAATAACCCTTACTATACCATTATTTCCATCCGCATCAACACCTAAAACTTCTCCATTTCTAGCATTTAAATAAATATCATCTGATGGTGTTGCAAGCATTCCATCAGGATCTACAAATACAATTGGATTGTTATAGCAATAAGTGTATGGAGACCATCTTCTTGAGACTTCCGCCAATGGGTCAATATTCATCCATCTCCCCAAAGCTGGATCATAATTTCGTGCCTGATAGTCGTACCAGTTTAATGATAGCTCGTCTTGCCACTCCTTCCCATTGTACTTATACTTATAACTCACTTCACTCACCAACGGCAATTCAATCTGACCCATGTTGTTGCGAATATATGTCCGCATTCCCACATTATAATTCGCATGCTTCATGCCAAACGGATAGTAATGATTCTCCTCCAAAATTACAAGATCGAATGATTCAGGATCTATACCATAACTCACTCTAATGTTACCCAAATGGTCAGTGTAATGATACACATAATTAAAATAATTCTCTTCCAATACGTTCACATACCCTTCGGCATGCGGAAAAAATTGTAACTGGCCATCTTTATACTGATAACCACTTTGATAGTCAGTGGTATGAATCTCAGAATCTAGAGTTACTGTTTTCTGTACCTTTACTCCTGCTGCGTTATAAAGATATTCAATTATTCCATTACTCAAAACAATTTTAATCGGTAAATTTAAGTGATTATAGGTAATTTCACTTATACCTTTATTCGTATCGGATATCATATTACCATAATCATCATAATCATAATCAATGGTGTCATCAATTGCTAAGGGATCCGGATCTGTATCATCATCTTTAAAACCTTTAGGATTATTGGTAGAATCATCAACAATTCGAAGTTGATTCTTATTGACATCGTCATAGAGGTAGGTCAAATCATCTATTTCTAAATATTCCATAGCATCTTCCACTTCACCCGTGCGATACAAACGGGTTATATTTCCGTTTTTGTCGTACCACAAACTTTCATTGTAGCTGTTATATTCTAGAGGTGAAAAACCCGGTCTTTGAAATATAGCTTCTTGCAAACGGTTAATTTGATCGTATTTATAACCGTATTTTCTAATGTGTCCATCACTTGCCGTTTGCCAAAAAGTTTCTGAAATATTACCGTTATATAAAGGCTTAATCTTATCATTCAAGGAATTGTCAACTGTATTATAATTGATCTTAAAAGCAAACAAATCATCAAACTGACCCGGATGAGCATCCAAATGATTCAACTCATTAATATGGGTCAACCAACCCCGAATATTATACTTGTAATTTATCTTTTGTAGAAAATGCTCCATCACTAATGCTGCAACACGTGGCATCACTTTTCTTCATTACATTCGTTTTTAAACCATTTTCAAATGTAAAAAAGGCAAACTACATAGCTTGCCTTTTGGGCTTAAATTTTATTTAAGGATTGATTTACAAATGGTTAAATTGTTATTTTTGGTTCATCACTAATTATAAAACATTACCAAACTCAAGTCATGTTGTATAAAACTTTATTCAACTTCCATTTCCCCTGTTTTTTTTCAAATAAACAAATAATTCCATTGCAATCTAATTCAAACCCACAAGTTTCTACTACTACTAACAATTTTTCTTTATTATACGAAAAAAGCGGAAGAGATATACTGTAATAACCAGTTGAACCATATTTAGAACTGTAATTTTCCCAAAAATAATTTTTATCCCCAAAGAGTTTTTCAAAATCTGATAAAGGGATAATTTTTTTAGATATTATTCTGTTTTGATTATATACAAAATCACTAAAGTTATCTAGCTGTTTTATAAATTCTTTTTTATCCCTATCATTAAACTCTTTATTAATAGTTTCATTTTTAAAAATTTCATTAACATCAGTCATGAAAGTAATATTATTTGAAGGTTGATCCAATAAATAACTATAAGAGGGGCTACCATCATTTCTCCAAGTCTCACCCTCTAACTCTACAATAGTTTGATTAACAGCAACATAGATGTCATCATCGGTTGTTATATTATTATTACAACCAATATTTATAAAAAAGAAACTAATCATCACAAGTTTCAATTTTTCGAGTTTAACCAAACTCTGGTAATTTAATTTCATCTGCATTAATTTTATAAATTGTACCTTTGAGTGAGTTAACAACACTTTTGTAATAAGATGTATTTAAAGAACTTCCACTACCTCCATGAAAATTAGCAAATTTATGAGCATAAATTTCATCAATCCAAACAGGAATTTTAGATGAATTTCCATAGAGTGTAGCGTTTTTAAAAATAAAACCATGAAAGGCACTATTTACATGACCAAATTCATGTAAGATTACATGACATAGACGTCTATATGAATCTAAAGCACCCCTATAAATATAAACTGTTTCTACCAATTTTGTCTGCAAATCTGTCACTGTTAAACCTTCATCAAATCCTTTATAAACTCCGTTAAATATTATTTTCATATCTGGATATTTTTTAATAAATTTTTGAAAAAAATCATCAAGTATTGGTACTTTATTTATAGTCTCTAGAATCTTTTCTGATGATGGATTTTTAACTATCTTATCTGCATCTGCACCAAAAGCTTTATCTATTTGAGCTTCAAAACGATTTGATAATTCATTTAACTTACTCGCAATCTTCTCCTGCCCCTTTTCATTTAAAACCCCTCTAGCAACATCCCATCCAACAGCCCCTGAAAAACTACTCGTAGAAACTTCCCTTCCATAACCAATATTAATCATCTTGTCAAAGTCACCTTCATTTAATTCAGTGGCTGCCGCCGCCTGCATCCCATCAGGATCAACAAAAACTATCGGATTGTTATAAGCATAATTATAAGGCGACCATCGTCTTGAATTCTCCGCCAACGGATCAATATTCATCCACCTTCCCAAAGCCGCATCATAATTCCTGGCTCCATAGTCATACATATTCAGCCCCAACTCATCTTGAAACTCTTTACCGTTGTATTTATACTTATAACTCACTTCACTCACCAACGGCAATTCAATCTGACCCATGTTGTTACGAATATACGTCCGCATACCCACATTATAATTCGCATGCTTCATGCCAAACGGATAATAATGATTCTCTTCCAATATTACAAGATCGAATGATTCAGGATCTATACCATAACTCACTCGGACATTACCCAAATGGTTAAATTGTGATTTTTGGTTCATCACTAATTATGGAACATTACCCTTTTATAGTCATTAAGCTTTATTCATAAAATGGTTCAAAATAACGATTATAACAAGGTTCTTTAGATTCAAATAGTCCTTTTTTAAAAGCTTCACAATATACTTTCTCAAGCTTTTTATGTCTCTTTTTCCTTTTTATATCCACTCGTTTCAAAGGAATAAAATCATAAGTAACATCATACATCATAATTAAATCAACGTTATCACAGTTCTCTATTAAATGAATAGTGACTGTCTCCAATCCTACAAAGTCAAATGTCAATTTATTCACTAAGATTGGAATATCTATTTCAAAAAAGCCTTTTATATCTGTTTTCCCAACTTCTATTGAATCATTTACAATAATTGTAACCCCACGTAAAATATCAAAATCTTCTGTTATTATTCTACCTTTAATCGTTTTATTTTGTGAATAAAGAATATTGTTAAAAAAAAAGAATCCAATAAATAGTATTATTATATTTTTCATTTGTTATTTTTTTTTAGGTTCTACATATTCATGAGTGTAATCATATATCCCTGGTTTCGTTTGACCCTGTATTCTGTATATGATGTAAAATATCGCATTAGTTACATTAGGTTTATTACGCTGAAGGTTTTTAACATCAAGTGACAGTTCTGGATGAGATTGAGTAGCTCCCAGCTTGCCATCAGGATGAGTATGGAACACTTCAAATATATTTTTATTTGAATAATTACTTCCATATTTGTCAATAAAAGTAGAAACTGTTGCAGAAGATCTTGTATAACTATTTTTTTCATATTTACCTATTGTCATATCTGTAATTTTTCCAGAACCGTCAGATGAATAAGAAAAACCTTTGAGTTCTTTACCAATATGCTCTGATAATTTTAAGGTAAATGACTGTACTCCTTCTTTGGATGGCTGTCCATCACCTCCAACGTCAATATGTTGATTTTGAGTTTTCCAATTTTGCCCATTAGCTAAAATACCTTTCTCTACATTATCAATAGCAACTCTTGATTCACCATCCTTATTAGTTTTTACTTGCCCTTCTTTTTTGCCACGTTGATATGATTTTACAATTCTATCATCGCCGTCTGTTGTCTCAGTGCCTTCGACAACTTTAAGCTCACCAGTTTTCTTATTAAGTGTGTAATCTGTTAGTCCATCTGGATCAAATCTATTAATCGGATTATTACTGACATAATGATAAGGGTTTTTATCATAAGCTAAGTCAGCTAACGGATCAATATTAAACCACCTCCCCAAAGCTGCATCATAATTTCTCGCTCCAAAATCATAAACATTAAGCCCCAGCTCGTCTTGGAACTCCTTCCCATTGTATTTATACTTATAATCCAAACTCAATGCCGGAACTATCTGTGGAATATTGTTAATCATACTATATTGATTCTTATCCACATTATAATTCGCATGTTTTAATCCAAAAGGATAATAATGATTCTCTTCTAAAATCTTTAATTCATTGGATTCAGGTGCTAGTCCAAAACTAACTCGAATATTCCCTAAATGATCCGTGTAGTTATACACATAATTAAAATATTCTCCCTCTGTTACATTTACATACCCTTCACTATGCGGAAAAAACAATAAGTCACCATTTGCATATTGATACCCTCCTTGATATAATGTTGTGGCAACGGTTGAGTCTTTTTATTTAAGCCTTTTTCTTAATCTTTTAAATTTATTAATTTGATAGGTACTGAATTTGAAGTAAGTGTACCTTCAAAAAACTCAATTTTATTATTTCTTAGCTCTTCAATTTGCCAATCTTGAAGAGCATCTTTATAATCTGAAAAATTCATCTTGTAAGTTAAAAAAAACCGGTCCCCTTCATTAATGTTTCTAAAATATAAAGGATAAGTAAAAGTCATAAGATTTAATTCTCTAACTATAGGTAATGTAATAAATGATTGTAATGTTTTTGATTCATTTGGATTTAACACAAAAGAATGATTAACATAATTAAGATATTTTTCCAAATCTCTTTCTTTTACTCCCAAATTAATATAATTAGCCTTACGTAATGAATCTTGATACATTTTAAAACTCAAATAGGAAACGGATTCGTCGGTAAAATTAATAAATGGATCTGAACGAATTTTTAAAGTTTTTAATGAATCCATAATTTCAAAATTAAAACTTTCGTTAATTAATAAGTTTTCAGAATCTATTATAAACAATAATCTTTTATTTGATTTGTTTGTTAATTTATACTTGAGAATATTTAATGCAATAGCTCTTTCTTTAGCACCCATATATACCTTGCGATAAATGTAGTTACTATCTTTACCTAAAGAGAATAATTCTTCATTAAGCAGTTCAAATTGAACGTTAACATTTTCATTTTTTTTACAATTTACAAACAAAATGCAAATCACAAATAGTTGAAAAAATTTAATTTTTAATTCTTTTTTCATTTTTAATTCCTTTGAATATTATCAAAAAATTCTTTAAAATTTTTTACTTGATATTTTGCAAAACTTGCATTAGCAATTTTCAAGAATTTTTGATACAAGTCTTCATTTCTTTTTATATTTCCAAACCATCTTTCAATATCATAAGCTCTTACTTCTGTTGCAGCCTTCACTTTTTCAGGAAAACTATTACCTCCATCCCATCCTAATTTTTTTAAAAGTCCATTGTGATGATCCCAAGCATGCATTCCTTCATGAATCAAATCGTAGAATAAACTTAAATTGGTTTTAAATGATTTATTACTGACCCAAATTGATTTTTCATGAGGATCATATATTGCATCAGCTCCTTCAATAAAATTAGCAAATTTAATTTTTGGATTACCAGCATCTTCATGTAGTAAGCTTAATGGTAGCACATCCTTACTCATTCTATAAGCATGGGATTCTTTAAACTCAATATTTGAAATATTTTCATTTGGTTTAAAACCTCCTGCTTCTAAATATTTTCTGACGTTATTATCAATTTTATGCTTATTAACTGATATTTTTGCTCCAGAGTAACTGAATGAACCTGAAAATTGATCTGTTGTAACTGTTCTCCCATAACCAATATCAACATTTACATCAAGTGAATCTTCTATCAAATTGTTTATGCTTTCTGGTAAAGCCGCCTGCATCCCATCAGGATCAACAAAAACTATCGGATTGTTATAAGCATAATTATAAGGCGACCATCGTCTTGAATTCTCCGCCAACGGATCAATA
>JAUXNR010000137.1 GCA_030682755.1 Flavobacterium sp. | reverse complement strand
CGCTGGTTCGATTTAGTAAGAACAGGAACGGCTTTCAGTGCAATGGCTGCAGACGGAAAAACATTTATCGTAGGAACACACGAATTATTCCCAATACCAAATGATCAAATTATTGCCAGTGGTGGGTTGTTAACTCAAAATCCTGGCTATTAAAAATAAATTAATAAACGTAAACATTTAACAATTAGAATTATGAAAACAATTAAATTAACTATGAAAACAATGGCGATGCTGTTTATCGGAGCATCAATTATTTCTTGTGGAGATGACGATTCTTCCTCTACATTACCACCAATCGGCGGGTATAACAGTGCAGATGAAGTAGCTGCTTCATCATTAAAAGCCTATTGGCCATTAAATGGTAATGGTATTGAAAGTATATCAAACACAAGTCCTTCTTCTACTGTGGCTACATCGTATGTAACAGGTATTAAAGGACAAGGGGCAAGTTTTAATGAAGGATATTTAGCCTACCCTGCTATTGCAGCTTTAAGTGTTACTTCTGGAAGTGCATCAATTAGCTGTTGGGCAAAAATTTCTAACACAAGATTAACACCGGAAAGTGAAAGCAATATCTCCCCAATTTTTTCTTTAACAAGAACAAATGAGGCTTTTGGAAATCTTAACCTATTTGGAGAAACTCACGGGTTAATTACAAGTGATTCAATCCAATTAAAAGGGATCTTTAGAATTAAAAAAGAAGACGGAACTGAATTTGGAGGTGATGCCGTAAACATGCTGAAACAAGAAGATTGGATGGATGCAACCCATACTTGGAATGCAAACAAAATTGGTGGTCAATGGGCACATATCGTTTATGTATATGATGGGCCAACTGCAACAAATAGATTGTATGTAAACGGAGTAAAAATTTCAAATTCTGCTTGGGAAGTTAGAAATGATGGAAATCCTTTTCTACTAAATCATTTTACACCAACCAGACCTGTAATTGGTGCACTGGAAACAGTTGTTGCCGGAACAAATGCTGATGCTTGGAATAAAGCACTAAAAGGTCAGGTTGACGAAGTAAGATTTTATGACAAAACATTAACCCAAGCTGAAATTGGAGCTCTTTATGAGCTTGAAAAAGCAGGACGATAAATTGTTTTCATTCAGAAAGCCTAACAGGATTTATGCTGTTAGGCTTTTTTTCAACTTTGCGTACTTAAAATTCCAATCCTAATGCAACTTTTCTTAAAATACATATTTGTTATTCAATTTTTTATCATCTCGTGTTCTTGTTCAAAAAACAGTAATACTGATGACGATACTACAGTGGTCATACCACCTTTATCGGATCAGGAAATTCTGGATTTAGCTCAAAAAGATGCGTTTAAATATTTTTGGAATTACGCCGAAGCCAATTCAAAACTTGCCCGTGAACGGTATCATGTGGAGGAATCCTACGTAGATGCTAATTTAGTAACTACCGGTGGTTCAGGGTTTGGGTTAATGACTATTTTAGTAGGTATTGAAAGAGGGTTTGTAACCCGTGGAGAAGCTGTTGGTCGTTTACAAACTGCATTAACTTTTCTTGAAAATGCCGACAGATTTCATGGAGCCTGGAGCCATTGGATTAATGGAACAAATGGAGCTACCGTCCCTTTCGGAACCATAGATAATGGGGGAGATATTGTTGAAACTTCCTTCCTGTGTCAAGGATTGATTTGCATCCGTGAATATTTTAAAAACGGCACTGAAGAGGAACAAGCAGTAGCTCAAAAAGCAGATAATCTTTGGAAAGGTGTTGAATGGAGTTGGTATACCAAAGGTGAAAATGCAATGTATTGGCATTGGTCACCGAATTACGAATGGCAATTAAACCATAAATTACAAGGTTACGACGAATGTTTGATTGCTTATATTATGGGAGTTGCTTCACCAACACACCCTATTCCTGCTGCCGCCTATCATGAAGCTTGGGCTAGAAATGGAAATATTGTTTCGGCAGGTTCACATTATGGTTTGCCAAAGATATTCAACCACAATGGAGCTTCTGTTGTTGGCCCAATGTTTTGGGCACATTATTCATATTTGGGACTCGATCCGAGAGGTTTAACAGATCAGTATGCAAATTATTGGGAAGTTACTCAAAATCATGCAAAAATCATGCATGCCTATTGTGTAGCAAATCCGGGTGGATATAATGGTTACGGTGAAGATTGCTGGGGGTTAACCGCAAGCTATTCCAGAAATTCAAACGGAACAGTGGGATATACAGACCACAAACCGGGTAACGATAGAGGAGTGATTACACCAACTGCAGCATTATCATCATTTCCATATACACCGGAAGAATCAATGAAAGCGTTGCGTTTTTTTTATGAAAACCCTCAATGGAAAGACCGCTTGATAGGTGTGGCCGGGCCTTATGATGCTTTTTCTCCTCATCATGATTGGGTAACCAAACGTTACCTGGCCATTGATCAAGGAACAATCGTACCGATGATTGAAAATTATAGAACCGGATTTTTATGGAACTTGTTTATGCAAGCTCCTGAAATTCAAACCGGACTGCAAAACTTAGGATTTTCGTCTAGTCAACACGGATTTTAAATTTTTATCTAATGCAAAAACTGACTTTTTTTATTTTAATAGTACTTTTTCCTTTTGGAATTCTTGCTCAGGAATCAAAAGGAACTTTTGCTACAGAAATAAGAAAACAAGTTACTTACAGATATATGCTGTATAAACCGCAACTACTTCAAACGAAGAAACCGCTTATTGTTTTTCTACATGGTTCCGGTGAAAAAGGTACAGATTTAGAAAAAGTAAAATCACATGGACCATTAAAATATGTTCAAAACAATAAAATGGATGCCTTTATTTTAGCTCCACAATGTCCTGAAGATGAATATTGGGAGTCTGAATCATTACATCAATT
>JAUXNR010000389.1 GCA_030682755.1 Flavobacterium sp. | reverse complement strand
GGCTAAAAGTAATTCGTTTAAAAAAATACCGATAATAAATACCAATAGGAAAAATTGAGTTTTAACAGAACGATATACCAATTGGTTCGTATAGAGAAAAGCCAATAAAAAGCCTGAAATGATGGCCAATAAAACCAAGTGCATGTAGGCAACAACAATCGGTCTAAAACCATAGGCCAATTTGCTTACTGCAGGAAAGACAGAACCCAACTGCAACAGCAATTTGAGTGTGACACAAAAAGCAATCCCTTGAAATACTAATTTTAAAAAAGGGGTGATGGTGGGATTGGTTTTAAAAACAACAAGTGTTGCCCATGCCAGTTTCCACCAAGCATACACTTGTACAAGTGCCGCAAGTACAGCTAGTCCATACACCCAAACAGGTAATTGCAACCACAAAACCGACAACAAATAAGCGGGAAAGCAACTCCAGGCAAAAAGGCGATAAGCAATTGTGTTTTCTCGGGTCAGTTTTAGGGTGGGTTGCAATAAACTCACAAACAATCCGGTGCAGGCAAACCAAAACCAACCGTTGTATTGAAAATGCAAATAGAAGTAAACGGAAGATAAATATAAATCTTGTGGCACATTTTTGGTGGCCATCATGTAGGCTAAAGCAAAAGTTCCTATTGAGGAAAACACACCAAAAAACAAGGAAACTAAAAACCATTTTTTAGCCAAGGAATGAGAGGGGATTTCTTTGGCATCGTTATAAAACCAAATAGCAAACCAAACAAATACAAAAATACTGATAGTAGAAAAAAGTATAGAAACAAAACCATAACCTTGGATGATAAAACTAATGAGCATGATATAAGCTCCAATAATATTTACCCAAAAAAGGGTATTGTATTTTGAAATTTTTGATTCAAAAGTATAATTAGCTAAATAACGAACCATTAATACCATCAACAATTGCGTGACCCACCCGGCAAAAGCAAAATGCGAATGAGCATGTTGAGTATTCTTTTGAGCTAAAAAAGGTAGTTCAAAAGCTATTTTGTAACGCATTAAAACCCCAAGAAAAGCAACAATTAGTAAACTGAATAGCGAAATTTTAATCCAAGAATTAATAGAAAGTTTGCTCATTAAAAATATAATTTATGCTTGTCAATACTCACTTTTTTCGCTTTATTCATTTCTGAAAGTGTACGAATTACGGTTTCAACTCGTAAACCCGTGAAGTCAGCAATTTCTTGTCTGGTATAAGGAATAGCAGATTTTTCCGTGCAACAAAGTTGGTTTTGCTTTTTATAATTCTCTAAAAATGATTTGATGCGATGTTCAGGTTTTTGATTAATGATTTGTTTGGTTGAAACTGTTTTATCATATATGCGTTTTGCCATTAATTCTAAAAAGGATAATTTAATTGAAGGGTAATCTTCTAATATTTTCATTAATTTTTCTTTCGAAAGTTTGATGATAATACTATCTTGTGATGCTATGGCAGTTGTGGGATAGATTTCGTTAATAAATAAAGGAGGTTCTCCAAAACTATTTCCATTACAAAATACACCTTGTGTAAATTCTTTTCCTTCATCGTTAGAATTATACAAACGAACAGAACCTTCAACGATTTGATAATAAAATAAAGCCATGTCATCTTCATAAAAAATAACATCGTTTTTCATGTATTTTTTTGCAACCGCTCCCCAAGTGAAAAGTAAATCTAAATCGATTTGCATAGTAGCACCTAATTAAGGATGTAAATATCCTTAATTAAAATTAGATTAAATATGATAATTGTCATGATTGATAATAAATATGCCTTTGGATGCAATTACTAACATAAATTTTAATTGCTTAGAAGTAAAGTAGACACGGAATCGATGGCTTAAAGAAGGAGATGGGTGTGTGCGACTTCGTAAGACTTAAACTTGTTAGAACACGAACCTTGCCGTCATAAAGTTGACGACAATTTAGCATATCTATTTAACAAGCCCACCCACATCTACTACAATCAACGACGCAACGTCCAAAAGTCAAACCCCAAACCAATCCCGATATAAGGCTTACGATGGTAATTCCAATCGTTGATATTCTTGGTCAATCCAAAATCCCAACCATAAAAACCTAAGATTTTAAAACCTCGAATATTTAAGCCCAAGCCTGGGGTAACAAAAAATACGAGACCTTCTTCCTCATTTTCATAAGTAGCTCCCGAAAGACTCGTGGAACCATCATTCAATGTAATGCGACCCAATCCAAATCCCAAACCTGCAGAAAAA
>JAUXNR010000132.1 GCA_030682755.1 Flavobacterium sp. | reverse complement strand
ATGCAAGATATTGAACAACGTTTGTTGTCACGATTCAAATGGGGATTATCCGCCGAATTACACCAACCGGATTATGAAACCCGCATCTCTATTTTGAACAATATTCTTTACAGAGACGGAGTTGAAATGCCGGATGAAATTATTGAATATGTTGCACGAAACATCAAATCTAACGTTAGAGAATTAGAGGGTGCCATTATATCCTTAATCGCCCAAGCTTCGTTTAATAAAAAAGAAGTAACTTTAGAACTAACCAAAAGCATCGTTGAAAAATTTGTCAAGAATGTAAAACGAGAAATATCTATTGATTACATTCAAAAAGTAGTATCCGATTACTTTCAATTAGATATCGATACATTGCAATCAAAAACAAGAAAACGTCACGTGGTGCAAGCCAGACAATTGGCCATGTTTTTTGCAAAGAAATTCACAAAAGCTTCCTTGGCAAATATCGGTTCTCAAATTGGCGACCGTGACCACGCAACCGTTTTACACGCTTGCAAAACCGTTGACAATCTGGTGACTACAGACAAACAGTTCCGAAAATTTGTTGATGATATTCATAAAAAATTATCCTTATAAGTTAAATTTTTGTGGTTAGTCAAACCAAAACGACTAACCACTTTTTTTTTATTCAATATGGCCGTAAAAATTATAATGGTTTGCTTAGGAAACATTTGCCGCTCTCCCTTAGCGGAAGGAATTCTAGCCTCAAAATTACCCAAAGAATTGTTTCATGTTGACTCTGCCGGAACCGGACATTGGCATATTGGCGACCCTCCTGACAGACGCTCAATTGTAACAGCTCAAAAAAACGGCATCGATATTTCAAAACAAAAAGGGAAACTTTTTAAACCATCGTTCTTCAAAGAATTTGATTACATCTTTGTGATGGACAACAACAATTACCTTGATGTTATCGAAATGGCCGCAAACGAAGAAGAAAAACAAAAAGTACAACTGATTCTAGATCAGGTTTTCCCGGGAGAAAAAGTAGATGTACCGGATCCTTATCACGGAGTTTTAAGTAATTTTGATGAAGTTTTTGAAATGCTCAACGAAGCTTGTGAAATTCTGTCCCAAAAACTGATTGAAAAACACACAAACTTATGAAACCAATTACCTTTAAAGGAAAATTATATCTGATTCCAACCACTCTGGGCGACATAGCCCCGGAAGAAGTTTTGCCACAAACTGTTAAAAGAGCCATCGATTTCATTACCGATTATATTGTTGAAAATGAAAAAACAGCCCGGAAATTCATCAAACAAATTCATCCGGAAAAAGCACAACCTTCGCTCCGAATTAGTTTATTGAATAAACATACTGAAAATAGCGAGTTTGAAACAATGTTACGCCCGTGTTTAGAAGGAAAAAATGTGGGATTAATGAGCGAAGCCGGATGTCCGGGTGTTGCCGATCCCGGTGCAGTTATTGTAAAATTAGCTCATGAAAAAGGGATTCAAGTTGTGCCGTTAGTAGGACCCTCATCCATTCTTTTAGCAATGATGGGTTCCGGAATGAACGGACAAAGTTTTGCCTTCAATGGCTATTTACCGATTGACAAAAGTGAAAAGAAAAGTGCCTTGAAAAACCTGGAACGTCTTTCTTTTGAAAAAAATCAATC
>JAUXNR010000128.1 GCA_030682755.1 Flavobacterium sp. | reverse complement strand
ACCGGTTTTGACAGCGGGTGGAACTAAACGGTAAGCACGTCGAGCATTGGACATTTGGCTCGTAAATATCAAGGTTCACAACTTATAAACGGCGAAAATAATTACGCTTTAGCTGCTTAATCTGAATTATAGTAAGATTTGCCTCGTTCCTACCAGGTAGGAAAGCTGGATTCACCTCAAAAGCCTTGGTTTGTGGCGTTTGATTTAGGTGAACCGTAAAAATAAACCT
This sequence comes from Flavobacterium sp., assembly GCA_030682755.1. Classification (GTDB taxonomy): domain Bacteria; phylum Bacteroidota; class Bacteroidia; order Flavobacteriales; family Flavobacteriaceae; genus Flavobacterium. Next base: position 1,907 of record JAUXNR010000128.1, on the reverse strand, counting down.
AGGAAGGGTAATGCTTTGAATCCCTTCTGACAACTGTAAAGCTAAGCAAGAAGTGGCTGCCTTTGGCCTTGCTTTTTGTCGAAAACTCAATCAGAGGATAAACGCGTAGAAAGCTCTTTGGTTGCTTGTTTGGACGAGAGTTCGATTCTCTCCGACTCCACTGGGAGGGATGATTGAAGAATCATCCCTCTTTTTTTTGTAAAAAAGACAACCTTTTTCACTCATTTTCAAGTGATTATGAGAAAAAATATTTAACATGGTGGGTGTTCGATAGGTACCCTCCTGATAGTATAGGTTGCTGTCGAACACCAAGTTTACAAACTCTCTTTTTTGTAAAATATCAGCTCTTAAATACACTGAACGAATGTCAGTTAGCAATTCTAAGTTTTTCTCTAAAATAGTAAATGCGTTAGTTTCATTTTTGCTAAGTCTTTCTATTGCTGCTTTTGCAGATAAGATAGAACTATTGAAATTTGAATGCCACCTTTCATAAGTTTCTTTAGATATTTCGTTATTAATCCATTTCTCCTCGAGTGAGAACATCTTCTCTTGGGTATCATCTACTAGCTTCTTCTTTTCAATTATTTTTTGTTTATTAGACTTGATATGGTCTTCCAATGTATTTTTACATTTTGTTTTAACTTCCAACAACATATTTTCTGGTAAACTCATTAATTCGCAAACACTTAAAAATTGATTGTGTGCTTTGATAGCACTAATGTTATTGTGTTTTGGTACTTTACATTTATAGTAGTAAAAATACTTTCCCGATTTACCTCTAGAGGCTGCACCAGTAAGCAAATTACCGCAGTGACATTTGAGTATGCCCCTTAACGGAATTTCTTCATCTAATACTGACCTTGTCTTGTCTGGTTTTTTCATTTTGTTTTGCACCATTTGCCATGTTGTAATATCTATAATTGGCTCATGTATAGCGGGAAAAATTCCTCCTGGTAAATCTTTATATCCCTGAACTTTTAGCATGCCAACATACACAGGATTTAATAAAACCCTTTCAATAGCAGTGTTACCTTTTGTTTTAAATCCTAATTGATATGCTTTTTCTTTTATTTTATATAAAGGCACGTCTTTTAGATATGCATCATATATAAAACTAATAATCTTCGCTTCTTTTTCTTCAACAACTAATTTTCTATCTTTCTGCTCTCCTACTTTAATGTATCCAAATGGCGGTCTTGTGCCAATGTAACGTCCCTCCTTCGCTCTAGCCGTATAAAGTCCCCCTCTAATCTTTATACTCCTATTGATATTATCTTCTTCAGCAAGTAATAATTGTAATCCCGCTCTAAAAAAACTACCGGGAGTATCATAATCAAATGTTATACCCTCAGTTACACTAACCACCTGAATACTATATTTCCTTTGTAACATTTTAACCATACTCATTGCCTCTCCCGCATCACGACTAAATCTATCTAATTGATCCACCAACAGATAATCAACTACTTTATAATGCTTAGAAATAAACTCTTGCAACTTTATAAAATCTGGTCTATCAAAGGTCTTAGCACTCTTACCTCTATCAATAAAAGTATCAACTAATTTGACATCGTTAAATTTAAGCCATTGATCTGTATAAAGCTCTTGCCTTTCAATAGAACCATTACTTTGACCTAATTGGCTAAATCTTAAATATCTAATCGCTCTTTTCATATAGTTCTTTTAACGTTGTGGAGATAATAATTTCAACAAGTAAATTTAATATTTTTTGTTCTTTTTCTTTCTCAAAATCAATAAAATTTTCAGTTATTTTATTATCAATCAAACTTTTATCATCACCTTTTTCTTCCATTTTAATCCTCCTTAACTAAATAAAGCAAAGCCCTGACTGACTTTGGAAATTTTTTCTAACTCACACCCTGTAAGCTCATTATTTTGAATTTAGT
>JAUXNR010000124.1 GCA_030682755.1 Flavobacterium sp. | reverse complement strand
AATTGCAATTAATATTCTTGGTTCGCTAACAACTGTGACACATGGGCTTGGTGTAGCTCCAGATTTTGTTTACATTACACCTTTAAGTACTACTGGTGGGGCATTTCTGGTTAGTTCAACAACTCAGATTGTAACATTAGGCTCAGTTATAGGGACTTGTGCAGTCGGTGTTGAGGTTCATTCACATCATAGCATTATTGGTTAATAAGTAGAGCAATGGGTAAGATTTGGAGAAGGAGTTATAAGCTCCTTCTCTATTTTTAAAAGTTAGGGAGTTGACAAAATGTCCAAAGTTGTAACCTTAATCATGCCAGTATTTAATCAATTACCATATACAATTCAGGCAATAGAATCCTTGCAAAAATTTACGGATAAAGAAAGCTATAATCTTATTATTATTGATAATGCTTCAACAGATGGTACAGATTCTTACCTAAAAATGATTAGTAACGCTTATGATAATATTATAGTTGTTACAAATAAAGAAAATCTTGGTTGTGCAAAAGCTTTTAACATTGGACATAATATAATACTTAAAAAGGAAGAAAAACCAGAATTTATACTTTGGATAAACAATGACATTCTTTTTGAAGATAATTGGCTTCAAAAGATGCTTAAAAGATTTGAAAATTCTTCTGTTGGAATGGTTGGCCCTACCTCAGATTTTACAAGTGGACTTCAAAATATACAATATAATATTCAAGGACTTAAAACCGAAGAAACCAAATTTTTAATTGGATTTTTTCAAATGATGCGAACATCTCTTGTAGAACAAATTGGTGAGATTGAAGAATCTTATGGAATGGGGGGAGCAGAAGAAATTGATTATTGTATTAGAGCAAGAAAAGTTGGTTGGAAATTTCTTATTGCAAGAGATATATTTATTAAACATTTTGGGAGCAAAACACTTCAAACACTATTCGGAGAAACTATTGAAAAAATGAATGCTTATCATTTATCAATACACCAAAAACTTGTTGATAAATGGGGAGAAGAATTAATAACAGAACTTTATACAGTAGACAAGGAAAGGTTAAGGATTGGTTTTGGTTTACCTTTAAGAACCAATTATGTCCATAGGTTGTTTTTTTCATCTGCTGTAATGCTATTGAAACCGGGAAAATGGGATTTAATAGATGCGCCACGCCAACAGGTTGCAGATGCAAGAAATCTGATTGTTAAAAAAGCCCTTGAACTTGGATGTACTCAT
>JAUXNR010000387.1 GCA_030682755.1 Flavobacterium sp. | reverse complement strand
ATTTTCTGTATAACGGAATTACAACAGGTTCAGTTGTCGTTTTAGATAGTATTTTTTCAGGTAACGATTCAAAATAACCTTCCGGAATCTTGAAACCCGCATCTATTTTTGGTTGATTATCTAGTTTAAAATTGCTCATATCGTTTAGACTTTAATTTTGTTCAAAAGTTTAATAGGTATTCATATATTCTTCAATTTTTTTCACCGCATGGTGATAAGAAGCTTTTAAAGCTCCCACAGAAGTGGATAATATCTCTGATAATTCTTCATAATTTATTTCCTGAAAATACTTCATTTTAAAAACCAATTGTTGCTTTTCCGGCAATAGTGCAATGGCTTTTTGTAATTTTAATTGAATGGCATCGCCCTCAAAATAAGAGTCTGCTTCCAAGTTGTTCAAATGTTTGTTTTGTACTTCTTCTGAACTGGAGGTGTTCATCTTGGCTTTGCGTTGAATAAATGTTATGGCTTCGTTAGTTGCAATTCTGTAAATCCAAGAAAATAATTTGCTTTCTCCTTTAAAGGAATGAATGTTTCGAAATACTTTGATAAATGTGTTTTGCAACACATCGTCCGTATCATCATGATTCAAAACGATGGTTCTGATGTGACTGTATAAGGGTTTTTGAAACGCAATAATGAGTTTTTCAAAAGCCTTGTTTTGAGTTTTTGGGTTAAGTAGTTCTTGTATAAATTCTTTTTCGTCTTGCAAAATCCGGATTTGATAGTTTAGACTTTCTCAAAAGGAAAAGGTTTAAAGGACTTTAAATTTATTCCGTTTCAGCTGTTGAATTTGCAATTGGAGGCGGAGGCGGAATTGAATTTGATATTTTTAATGGCAAATAAAGTTCTGTTATCCATTCTGATGGTTTGTTTGATTCCAAATAATTTTTTACATAAATTTCCAGATGAAAATTTTGATTTGAAATTTCAATATTGTTCTTTTTACAATGGGAAATTAATGCTTTCCAAGCAGCATCAATATGGATATAATCACCTTTTAAAGTCGCTTTTACGGCTTGGTAACTCTGACTTTTTCCAAAAGTAATTTCGCTTTCCGGACTAGTGAAAATCTCTTCACTGATTGGATAACACATCTTGATGGACATTTCATTTTTATCTGAAGGAAGGCTCTCAAAAAAGCACATCGGACTGCCATTCATAACTAAATTATAATCTTTAAAGAACAAAGCGTTTTTAGATAAATACGTCGTTATTGTACTATAAAAATCAGATTTTACAACCGATTTCTTTTGCTGTAAATATGACATTTCAGGAACCTGAACAATTCCGTTAACAGTAACTTCAAATTTATTAACCTCAGTGATTAAAAAAGTATTCAAATTATCCAATGATTTTGTCATATCATTTTCAATTGTTTTGTTTATACCTAAACCAAGAAGTTTAAAAAAACGTTCCTTAAAATTCAAAGTGCCTTCAACAATCCAAGTTACATTTGTGTTTTGATTTTCTGTTGAAAAATTCCAATTTGAATTTAGGGCTGAACCATTCCAATTCAGTGTTTGGTGAATAGAGTCGTTTTCAATACTTTTTTGGGTTGTAAAAGTTATATCATTCCAAGTTGCAAATGCGTTTTCACCAATAGTAATGTCTGACTGTTTTGTCGTTTTTTCTGATTTTTGAGCGTTTAAAATTAAAAAGTCAGGCCAATTTGAATAGTCATTGATATAATTGAAAATTACATTTTTTTGAAGGGCAATGGATTTTGTTTTTGAAACAGAAAACGTTCCGTTTTGGGTGTAAACAAAAACACAAGTTGCAGACAGAATTAAAATCAGCAGCAATAGTATGTATTTTAATATTCTCATTTATAGTGAATTATGAGTTTTATCTCTTTAAATAAATTTTTATAACAAATAGAATGACAATGAAAAGAAAAAATCCTAACAATACTTTTCCACTTCCTTTAAAATGAAAGCGATGCAGTTTTATATCTTTTCTGTACGCATAAATTAAAACGCCAATAAAAGTTATAGCAAATAAAACGGCAAATGTCCATTGTCCTTGTGTAAACATAGAATTCCTACTTTTCAACAAAAGTAGTTAATTGTTTTTTAAACTAATGCAATAAGTAATGCCTGAAATATATTATTTTTAAACGAAATTAAATTTTATATAAAATGAAAGAGCAAATTAATGCAGTAATCGAGTTTCATACTGCTTTTGGAATAGGTCATAAAGAAAATCCATCAGTTTTTTTAGGTGAAAATAAAAACCTTCTTCGTTATAATTTAATGAAAGAAGAAAACGAAGAATATCTGGAAGCAGCCATGAATAATGATATTATTGAAGTAGCAGATGCTTTGGGTGATATGTTATATATTTTATGCGGCACCATCATTGAACACGGATTACAACATAAAATTGAAGAAGTGTTCAACGAAATTCAACGCAGCAACATGAGTAAATTGGGCGAAGACGGAAAACCCATTTACAGAGAAGACGGTAAGGTGATGAAAGGACCCAATTATTTCAGACCTAATTTTGAGGAGATATTGAAATAAAAAAATTCCTCTTGAAAAAGAGGAATTTTAGATTAAATTACCTTAACGCTCCACCCAAAAGTGTCTTCGTCAATTTTATATTGAATATTAGTTAGTTTTTCTTTAAGTAATAAGGCATAAGAATTATCCAATTTAGGCAATTCATAATACGTATTTTGATATGAAAACCCAACAATTGGGTTGACAACTGCAGCAGTACCTGCTCCAAAAATTTCCATTAGCGATCCGTCTTTTGACGCTTCAATGAGTTCAGATACCAATACGGATCTTACTTCAACATTGATTCCTTCTCTTTTAGCTAAATCTATCAAACTTTTTCGGGTAACACCGTCTAAAATTCGCTCACTTGTTGGAGCGGTATATAAAGTGTCTTTTATTCTAAAGAATAAATTCATGGTTCCGGCTTCTTCTAATTTGGTATGCGTAGCATCATCAGTCCAAATTATTTGCTGAAACCCTTTTTCATTTGCCAGTTTGGTAGGATAGAATTGAGCAGAATAATTTCCAGCCGCTTTTGCAGCACCAATCCCGCCATTTGCAGCTCTACTATAATGTTCTGCAATGATTACTTTTACTTCACCTGAATAATAAGATCGGGCAGGAGACAAAATAATCATAAAACGATATTGGGTTGACGGTTGTGCAATAACTCCCGTTCCAATTGCAATCATAAACGGACGGATATATAAGGAGTTACCCTTGCCTTTTTTAACCCAATCTTTTTCAATTTTTAAAATTTCATGCAAGCCGTTGATGAAAATATCTTCAGGAACTTCAGGCATCGCTAAACGTTTAGCGGAATGATTGAATCGTTTGTGGTTTTCATCCGGACGGAATAACCAAACAGAATCGTTTTCATCTTTATAAGCTTTCATGCCTTCAAATATGGCCTGACCATAATGAAAAACCTTTGCAGAAGGATCAATTAAAAAAGGTTCGTAAGGTTTTATGATTGGCTTTTCCCATGCTCCATTTCTAAAATCACAAATAAGCATGTGGTCTGTAAAAATGTTTCCAAAAGTGAGGTTTTCAAAATCAACAGCATCTATTTTTGAGGTCGAAGCTCTAACTATATCGATTTCGTTGGTAGTGTTTGAAGTCATTAAAATGGTTTTATTTTATATTATATACTGATAATTAGC
>JAUXNR010000112.1 GCA_030682755.1 Flavobacterium sp. | reverse complement strand
ACTCCGTAACAGTTGAAAAACCTTGAACTCTTTGCTTTTCTCTATAGCCTCATCTCCGAAAGGCAAATAAAACAGGCCGAATTTCCCTTTACAGATAGGGCATGAGTCTCTAAGCTGTGCGGAAATCTCAATCATATTATGTTCTTTTTGTATAATTTTTAAAATCTTCCAAGAATTTCATTCTCGGAATTGCCATAAATCCAATCCCATCTGGCTTTTTAAATTCAACTTTGTCCTCTGATAATATATAGGCAGCAAGGGTTTCTGTCATATATGGCGCTTTCGATTTCTTGACAATAAACTCCTGAAACTCATCTGCTTCAAATAAATCCATACCCTCTTTACCCATGATAATATAATATGCTTCCCTCTGCTCTTGTGCCCATTTTGGGAGATCTGATTCTATTGGTTTGTTTGCTTCTGGTTGCTTATACTTTTGGGGCAACTCTGCTTGAGGTTTTTCTCTAAATATAAAAAAATCCAACATTTCTAATGATGTCCTTGAAATAGTATCAACCAAGACAGGAAGTTCATTGAATTTGTCTATCTCTATAAGCTTTATAACAAGTTTTGTAACGCTTTCTATTATCGTAGCCTCTAAATTAATTATCTGTGTCATCTCGTTTCCTTTCGTTTCATATTAAATGCTATTTGGGGTGGATAGTGTTGAAGTCTCCACCACAATGCTTTATAGTTTATTCCAAACTTTTCGGCCCATTCAACAATACTTTTTCTTTCACCGTGGTACTTAAATATTCGGCTTTGTTTTGAATCTCTTCTTCTAAAAGTAAAAGCTTTTTCTATTGAATAGTTTTCCAATCGATAAGTTAATGTCTGATACTTAACTCCCAAAATATACGCCCATTCATTTAAACATTTTTGTTGACCTTGATATATAATCATTCTGTTGTGTCTTGAATTTCTGTTTTGTTCTTTTCGTGTAGCCCATTTGCAATTATTAGGCTCATAATTCCCATCATTTTTTATACGTTCCAACATCATTCCTTTTGGCCGACTTCCCATATCTTTATAGAAGTTTACAAAGTTATCCCATCGCTTACAAATTGTAATGCCACGGCCCCCATAATTAATAAATCCTTTATCTTTTGGATTATAGCAGCGTTGTTTCATTGCTCCCCAAACTTTATAAAGAGGAGTTTTTGCCAACCCGTGTTTTGTAGCCTTTTTAGATACATTTTCTCTTTGTAAGCATCCACAAGATTTTGAGCTGCCATTTAATAAAGTATATTTTAATACATTTCTTTGTGTACCACAGCGGCATTCGCAAAACCAATGATTTTCTCCGGCTGTTTTAATTGTTGTCCATCTGCCAAACTTTTGTCCTGTTAAGCCTATTGGTTCCATTAAATATCTCCTTTGCGCACTTATCCCTTTTTCCAAGACATATCACTTTTTATTGCAAATTTTTCAATGTCTTGATCATTTTTTGAAGCTCATAGCAGAATTTTTCCAGCTCTTCGGCAAGGCTTGATATATATTTCTCATCACGCTCGACCCGGAGAATTAACGGCGGTAAGCCCTCACAATAACTGAATAAATCCCATCTTTTAAAATTAGAAATAAATAAGCACGCCTGAACTTGAACAAAATATTCTGTCAATAATTTATTGGAATTTAAAAGATAATAGACCTGCGTTTTTGGCAATACATTTTTTAATTCAAGTCCATACTCACGATTAATTAATCCGTCCGGGCTTGCAAGGATCTTGCGTTCCTCATTTTGATATATTATTCCAACCTGTTCAACCTCGACTTCGTTAATCATCGCATATATTCTGCGGCTTTCGTCTTCTTTTTCGATACCATCTAACATGGCATGAGATTGAAATGTTTCTGTAGGTTTACCAC
>JAUXNR010000111.1 GCA_030682755.1 Flavobacterium sp. | reverse complement strand
TACAATAAATTATTACGGGAACTTCCGTTTAAATTGAAAGTAGATGAGTTGGCAATTCGTTCTTCAATTTTGGAATATGAAGAGGAAAAAACCTTTGAAAAAGGAGCAGGATTATTGCGTTTTAATCAATTCAATATGGTTGTTACTGATATAAATAGCGGTTTTAAGGTTGAAAAGTTGGACGATGTTAAGATAAAAGTCGATTGTCAATTTATGAATGTTTCGCCTTTAAAAGTTGATTGGCGATTTAATGTTTTGGATAAATCAGACGGATTTACGATTAAAGGAACAATTTTAAATTTTCCGGCAGAACAGCTTGAACCGTTTACAAAACCGTATATGAATGTGGATGTGGAAGGAAAATTGAACGAAGTGTTTTTTAATTTTTCCGGAAATGACTTAAAATCCAGCGGAAGTTTTGCCATAAAATACAATGATTTAAAAGTAACCGTTTACAAGAAAAACAGCCGTAAAGAAAAAAATAAATTCCTTACAGCTGTTGGTAATTTGTTTGTAAAAAAAGATTCCGGCGAAAAATTGAAAGAAGTGGAAGTAGAAGTGGACAGAATTCCTGAAAAATCTTTCTATAATTTTCTATGGCGAAATATTGGTGAAGGTCTTAAGAAAACCTTACTTTAAACTATTTTGATTGTTTTTCGGACAATACTTTTTCTCTGATTTCCTGTTCTTTTATGATTTCAGAAAGGTATTTGGAAACTAAATTTTCTAACTCTTTTTCTGAAATATCATTTGCTTTTGGTTTATCGGCTAATGCTAACCAAGGTGATTTTCCATCAAAATCATAGTCGCCAAAAACAATGACCGGGGTTCCTTTGGCTTGAACGGTATTGGCATCTTTCAAAATCCATTCGTCAGCCCAATCATACATCCATTTGGCATCGTTTTCCAACAATCGCAAACACGAATGAGAAGCAGGGTAACCTGGTAATTCATATTGATGCCAACCGACACCTTCAAGATTTTCAATATTAAAATTCCAACGTAAAATCCATTCATCATCTACGGTGCTTTGCACTTCTTCGCCTTTCCAATTGGTAAAAAACAAGCCGGTTGGTGTTTTATAAACCTTAGAACCTAAACTGGTTGGTCCCCATTTCACTAATTCTCCATATTCATACAGCCCATAAGCTTGAATAGGATAGGAAAAAATAGCAATTTTGGGCACATCAAAAAGATTTTTAACCGTATAAGGAAAAGGGGAGTAGGCCAAAAAATCATCATCAAATTTATCGGGAATTATCAAGCTATCCGCTCTTTGGAGTGTGTTTTTATCAATTCTGTTTAAAGAAACAATGGTTGTTATTTCACTGCTGGAAAATTTTGTTTTGAAATTTTTTCGAATGGAATCGTTTTTTAAAGACCAAACGGAATAGGTAAATTCCTGTGGTTTGTCATATTTTCTTTTGGGTATTGGATGTTCTTTTTCATCCGTTTTTTTTGTGTTTTGACAAGAAAAAGTTAATGCAATAATCAGTAGGATTACGGTATGTTTTAAATGAGTCATTCTTTGTTGATTTTAGGGTGATGTTAAACCTATTTTTATAAATATAAGATTTTAAAAATAAATGTTTGTTTTAATGGATTCATTTTAAACTTAATTTAACTTTTCTGCCAGAAATTGATTCATGTTAAGATTGATTTTTAAACGTTTTCGGTTCAATTGATGTTTAGAATTAAATTATCAAACCATTTCATTGTAATTCCCTCAAGAATAGTTTTGTAAATTCAAAAAAGCTTTGTAATTTTGCACACCATTTGGCGAAGAAGAGTTTCCATTGGGTATTAACAATTTATGTAAACAACTTCTGCTGTTTTCTATCGCTTTCAGAAACTCAAGAAAATACAGAATACAAATTTTTTATCAGCATGTCTGAAATTTTAAAAGAACAAGAAGCGTTTTTAGCAAACTTTAACTGGCATAACTTCCAAGAAGGAATTGATGTAGTAGATGAAAAAAACCTAAGAGAATTTGAAGAGTTAGTTGCTAAGACCTTCATTTCAACTGACAGCGAAGAAGTAGTAATGGGAACAGTTGTTCGTATTACAGACAGAGACGCTATCGTTGACATTAACGCGAAATCAGAAGGAGTTATTTCTCTAAATGAATTCCGTTACAACCCAAACTTAAAAGTGGGTGACAAAGTAGAAGTATTAATCGACGTTCGTGAAGACAGAACAGGTCAATTGGTATTATCTCACAGAAAAGCAAGAACTATCAAAGCATGGGATCGTGTTATTTCGGCTCATGATACAGGAGAGATTGTAAATGGTTTTGTTAAATGCAGAACTAAAGGTGGTATGATTGTAGACGTTTTCGGAATCGAAG
>JAUXNR010000386.1 GCA_030682755.1 Flavobacterium sp. | reverse complement strand
CCGTTAATCTTCTTTAATTTTGCCTTGATTGCTTTTTCGTCAATAGCCATTAGGTTACTCCTTTCTCTTTACACTGGAATATATCACTCCTATTTTGAAATGTCAATACTAAAATTATAATAATATAAAATTATCCTTGACAAATATTAACCTATGTGCATAATATACATATAGCAGTTAAATAATAAATAATATAATTGGAGGTTGTTTAGATGAGTGAAAAAAAAGAGCGAATAGTCTTGGAGATTGACCCGCAATTAAAAACAATGTTGCAGATGGCGTTATTGTATGAACATTTAACCATTAAAGAAAAACTTACTCAGTTAATAACGGAGTATGTTGGTTCTATTATTACAACTGAGGAATCGGAAGAACAAACAAATAAAATGAAAATTACAATAAATCAATAATAATTAATGGTAAACAAAATTATAATAGAACTGCATAGGTGTTAAATAATTTATTATGGTAATAAATCACCCAAAAAATATAAAATTATTATTCCAGACAGTTTCAAGTTTTAAGGCCGTTTTTTTACCCTGCAATGTATACATCAACTTAATGTTAGATTAAGTTTTCGCTTGACATTTTATTTTACATGGATTAAAATTCCATACATATTTTGAAGAAAGACTTTACTTTAAAGGCTTTACTTGTTCTTTCACAATTGAAAAAAGGTTTTTCCTGAACTACCTTTTAAATTCAGGACACAACTGGAAAGTGTCGTTACCGGTGAAGGAGTTTATAAAATGGCTATAAAGAAAAGTGATATTATGGCAGTGAATGTCCAGATTGCAAGGTTACTTTCTGAGGGAAAGACTGCTGAGGCGTTGGCGTTGGTTAATTCCCAGAATGAAAAGCTTGCAAGTACAAAGGCGGGAAGAAAAGGGAGTAAGTACTTCCAGCCTTTAGCAGATGATATAAAGGCCGCTGTAAAGAAGTTAGGTTTAACTGATGGTCTTTATATCTTTGAAGGTGACAATATGGTTGTGGCACCTTTACGCAATGAAAAGGGTTACAAGTTGGAATTGGCAGGGTATAGAAAGCCAAGGGTAGAAGAGGCAAAGGCAGAGGCAAAGACAGAGGCAAAGACAGAGGCAAAGGCAGAGGCAAAGACAGAGGCAAAGACAGAGGCAAAGACAGAGGCAAAGACAGAGGCAAAGACAGAGGCAAAGACAGAGGCAAAGGGCAAAGGAAGGCATTAACAAGCCTGTTTTAAAGGTTTAATTGAGAGGCAAGGGTTTTTATCCTTGCCTCTTTATTTTTGCCCAAAATCAGTGTTTTAGAGTGTTTCAAGTGTTTTGATAGTATTAAGTCAAAGGGTATAGATTAAGGTCTATACCCTTTCTTTTTGCCTTAAAATCCTTTCAAGGGTATATTGTAAAAGCTTGCCAATATGTCTTTTAAAGGATTTTAATGATTAAGTCAAAAAAATAGATTGACATTAAGAAATAGTTTAAGTATAGTTAAGGCCGTATCTGTAAAGCCTTTACTTGTAAGGCTTTAAGTCTTTTTAATTGGAGGTTAAAAAATGAATATTCAAGAGTTACAATCTATGGAGGCACAAGAAATCCGTAAATTGTGTTATGACCAAGGCATAAAAGGGGTATCGCTTTTAAAGTTAAATAAGATGGAACTGATAGACCTGATTAAATTCAAGTTGAATCTTGGAGATGAAATAAAAGAAAATACGGAAACTGTTATACTTTCCGATATTAAGCCAAAACTGGAACCAGAAAACGATTATTCCCATAAACATTATTTATACCCTAAACTTCTAAAAATTTGTAAGTTGAACATGGAAGAAGATGCCAAGATGAATATTAATCTGGTTGGTCCTGCTGGAAGCGGGAAGTCTACTGCTTGCCATCAAATTGCCAATTCCCTTAACCTACAATTTTATTTCATTTCTGTTGGTCAACAAACAACCAAATCCGATTTACTCGGTTATATGGATGCAAACGGAAAATATGTTACTACCCCATTAAGACAAGCATACGAAAGTGGCGGTATTTTCTTGTTGGATGAAATTGATGCTGGAAATGCTAATGTGATTACTGTTTTAAATGCTATGCTTGCTAATGGCTTGGCTTACTTCCCAGATGGTCAAATAGAACGCCATAAAGATTTTATCTGTTTTTCTGCGGCCAATACTTATGGTCGTGGTGCTGATAGACTTTTTGTTGGTAGAAATCAGTTAGATGCAGCCAGTCTGGACAGATTTATTGTTATTGATTTTGACTATGATGATGAACTGGAATTTAAACTTGCCAATAATCAACTGTGGACTATTTATATCCAACAATTGAGATTATCGGCCTGGAAGTTAAAGGAAAGGATTGTTATATCTCCAAGAGCTTCAATTTATGGAGCGAAACTCATACGAGCCGGATTTAACCAAAAAGAAGTTGAGAACATGGTTATATGGAAAGGTGTGTCCAATGATATTGTAAATCGTATTAAAGCTAACTTGTAAAAATCAGGACATAGTAAGGTATAGGTTAAGGCAAAAAGTCAAGCCACAAGTCAAATTTGAGGTATCTATGCAATATGATTTAACATTTACAGATACGCAAGAGATTATGGATTATATCAACTCAAAAACCTTTGAAAACCCAGAATCAAAAAGAATAAATGAAAAAAAATTCTGTCCGTTTACATGGGAGGAAGCAGTCAATTTTTTTGTCAATGGTTGGCCCACTTCCAAAAAAATCAAAATACAAGCTGAAAATCTGGAAAAATCTTTTGAGATACCTCATGGGTATAAATATAATACAACTGGAGAAATTCTTGATGTTGGAACTTTCTTAACAGGTAAACCAGAATGCTGGCTTGAACCTGAAATGGTTGATAATCGTAAATTGTATAAAATAGTGATAAATTCCAGCTATTCATGCAATGTCCACCAACAAAATATAATAAATCGTGGCATTGCCATTGTTTCTCTTATTGACTTACTCCAAGACGAAGGACATATTGTTGAACTGGAAATTGTCGAAACTGTAAAAAATATAATGGATAAAAATGAATTTAGTATTAGATTTATTCTCGGTACTTCTCCATTGGATATTGACAAACTTTCTTTTATGATAGCAAATCCAGCCTTTCTGAGAAGGATAATTTTTGCAATATGTGAAACCTATTTTAATACCAGAACTTGCTACTCTTATGGTAGTCCAACCGATGCAAAAATTGATGAACCAAACGTCATCTATTTTCCATGCTTATATGGCTCTGATTATAAATTTGAAACCATTGAAAGTGCAAAAAATGAAGTAGAAAGGATATTGTTAACCATCAAAAAGGAGGTTTAAAATGGAAAAATCAAAGAAACATTGGCTCGATAAACCAATACTTAGACATTGGTTTTGGTTTATTGTTTATCCTTATAATTTAAAACAATGGTTAGAAAAACAAAAACTGGAAAGGGAGGTTGAAAATGCCAGAACCAAAAAAACATAATCTGTTACTTGAAATTCCCAGACCACTTGCAAAAGAATACAAAAAGATGGTTAAGGAAAGAGGAATGTATCTTGGGAGCTTCACTGTTGTCTTGATGGAAAAAGCTATTAAGGATTGGAAGGCTGAAAAGGAGAAGATATGAAAATTACAAATAAACAGTACCAGTGTCCGGCTTGCAGATATATTTATTCTATTGCAACAAATCATTTTGGCGAAACTTATGGTCATTGTCCCAAATGCAAAAGTAATTTACCGCAACAATGTATAGAACTAGAGGCGATAGCAATAAAAAGAGACAAAAAATATATTCAAACTATTTTCCATTGCTATCGTTTTAATATTTTAAAAGAAAACGAGGAGAACGCTTATATCTCTTTAAGGGAAACATTGGCAAAAACAAGAAATCTTTTTGCTTCTATCTCTACTGGACAATCTGAAAAATATAGAGCATACAAGCGTCTGGATAACACTATTGTTAATTTGGATAGTGAATGGATAACAAATAACCAATGGAATACCGAGGAAGGGTTTAGAGTATTTGATTGGAGCGAACCAATTTATCCAAACCCAAACATAAAAGACGGAATTTACCTCGACATAACACCAGAAATGCTTGCACTTAGAAATGAAAACTGGAGCTGCTATTATTGTGGGACTATTTTAAAAGTAGGGAATCAATGTAACAAGCATAAAGAATGCCCGAAATATGGTATGAAGTCGCTAAAATTTAACAAAAAGGAGGTCTGAAATGATTAAATTTAAACCTGGTCAAATTGTAGCAACACCTGGAGCTATTAACGCAATGAACGCCAATAATGTAAATGCAGAAACACTCCTTGCCCGTCATTTGTCTGGTGATTGGGGAGATTTATGCAAAGAAGATAAAGAGTTAAATGATGAAGCTTTGCAAACTGGAGAAGACCGATTTTTTAGTAGTTACAATATAACCCCAGATATTAAGATTTGGATTATAACAGAATGGAACAGAAGCGTAACTACTTTTCTGCTACCAGAGGAATATTAAAAATGACCAAAAGACTTGACAAGCCTTTTGAAATTTCCAAAATTTGTAGAAAATCTTGGTATGACTATCAGGATAATAAAATAACTCTCAAGGAGCTTTTGGAGTCAATGCAGACGTTAAAGTCAAAACAACTTGACCTTGCAATAAGTGTTAAAGAAAATCGTAAAAAAAACTATATTTCATGGAGGTTAAAAAATGAATGAAAAATTAAGTAAATACCCAAAAACTGATAAATTTGAGATTATTGACACAATCGGAGTACCGCACTCTTATTGTATTGGAGCTAAACTTGTTGGTCATACTTCAAACCATTTTGGAGGTATACTTGGGGAAGCCGCCATAATTTCAGCAGAAAAAGCTGGTATTTATTGTGATATTTGCAAAGGAAAGCTATCTTATAAAGAACATAAAACTGCCTTATTGGTTCAAGTAGATGATAAACGAGAGTTAAAAGATATTCCAGAATTAAAAGAATTTCTGCTTTCTATTAAAGGAATGACAGAAAAG
>JAUXNR010000102.1 GCA_030682755.1 Flavobacterium sp. | reverse complement strand
ATCAATTTCGCCCTGAACAACTTCCCAATCTTCCAAAAGTTTGTCAAGTTCTTTTTTCTTTTTGTTATAAGCCACAAAAAAATTAGCATCTTCTATGTGCTTATCATAATTGGAAGCAAGTGCTTTATCATCATTTTGAATGTCAATTTCCAATTGTTTGATTTGGCTTTCAATCTTACTCAATCGGTTTTGAAGCGATTTGTTTTTCTTTTGATCTTCATAAGAAATTGACTTGTTTTCTTTATTTGAATTGGAAGTAACTACCACATCTTTTTTCTCAATTTCACGCATGTTCATTGCATTTCGTTGTTCTAAGAAGAAGTTAATATCTCCCAAATATTCTCTTATTTTTTGATCTTTAAATTCATAAACCACATTGGCCATACCTTGAAGAAAATCCCTGTCGTGAGAAACCAAAAGTAATGTTCCTTCAAACTTGTTCAGTGCGGCTTTCAACACGTTTTTAGACTTAATATCTAAGTGGTTTGTGGGCTCATCCATCAGCAAAACATTGATGGGTTGCAACAGCAGTTTACACAAAGCCAATCGGTTTCGTTCTCCACCGGAAAGCACTTTTACTTTCTTTTCTACATCATCCCCACGAAACAAAAACGACCCTAACATGTCTCTAACTTTAGAACGATTGCTATCAGTTGCCGCATTAACCATGGTCTCCAACAAAGTAATCTCACCATCTAAATATTCGGCTTGGTTTTGAGCAAAATAACCCAATTGCACATTATGGCCTAACTTGATGCTTCCTTCATATGGAAATTCATTGACAATAGCTTTAATAAAAGTAGATTTCCCTTGCCCGTTTTGACCAACAAAAGCAATTTTACTTCCGCGTTCCACTAAAAGCGAAATGTCTTTTAAAATAGTTTTATCGCCATAAGCTTTTGTCACATGTTCTGCTTCAATCACTACTCTACCGGGAGTCACAGAAACAGGAAACGAAATATTCATAACGGAATTATCATCTTCATCTACTTCAATGCGTTCTACTTTATCTAATTTCTTGATAAGCGATTGAGCCATCGATGCTTTAGATGCTTTTGCTCTAAATTTTTCAATCAACTTTTCAGTCTCCTCAATTTTCTTGGCTTGGTTTTTTTGAGTAGCCAATTGTTTTTCGCGAATTTCTTCACGCAACACTAGATACTGAGAGTACGGCTTATTATAGTCATAGGCTTTACCTAATGAAATTTCAATGGTTCTGTTGGTAACATTGTCCAAAAACATTTTATCGTGCGATACAATCACTACAACGCCCGGAAAGTTTCGCAAAAAACTTTCCAACCATATGATACTTTCAATATCTAAGTGATTGGTAGGCTCATCCAGCAATAAAATATCATTGGATTGCAATAATAATTTAGCAAGTTCAATACGCATTCGCCAACCACCGGAAAAAGTATCGGTTGCATTATTAAAATCTTCGCGTTTGAAACCTAAACCTAATAGAATTTTTTCGGTGTCACCCACATAATTATATCCACCTAAAACTTCATAATGATGAGTTACATCGCTCAGTTCATCAATCAGTTCAGAATAAATCTGGCTTTCATAATCAGTTCGTGTAGCTAGTTGGTGGTTAATTTCATCGATTCTTTTTTCCGTTTTCTTGATATCTTCAAAAGCTTGATAGGCTTCTTCCAAAACGGTTCGACCTTGTTCAAAATCAATATCCTGACGCAGAAAGCCCATTCGTACTTCCTTTTCGGTAGCAATACTTCCTGAATCTGGTTTAAAATCACCTGCTAAAATTTTGAGCATAGTTGATTTACCGGCACCATTTTTACCTACCAATCCAACTCTATCTCCTGAACCTAATCTAAAGGTTACTTCTTCAAATAAAAATGTTCCTCCAAAGGAAACCGATAAATTGTGTATGTTTAGCATAATTTTGTTACAAATGTTACATTGGATAACTTATGAAAAAGATACCTTTGTATAAAATTTTTACAAATGTTAAAAAAAGGATCCAAATTGAATAGCATTTTAACAGGAAGTTGTCCTAAATGCCACGAAGAAAGTATGTATTTGGAAAAAAATCCATATAAAATGGCTAAAATTTTTGAAATGCATGAAACTTGTAGCCATTGTGGCACACGATATAAAATTGAGCCTTCGTTTTTTTATGGTGCAATGTATGTAAGTTACGGTCTAAGTATTGCCTTTGGCGTTGCTGCATTTATTATTTCAAATGTTTTTATTGGTTTAGGATTAATTCACTCCTTTATTGCTATTGTTGCAACACTTATACTTACTTTTCCAATAATTTTGCGATTATCCAGAAACATTTGGATTAACATGTTTGTACAATTTGATAAAGATTGGAAAGCAAAAAAACATTAATCCCAATTGATTTTTTTAAATCTTTTGATGTCAACAGCCGGATCCAAGGGTTCTGCTTTTTCTATGTAGTTAAAAAGCACTTTTGCCATTGCAGGTGCCAACATTACACCGCGTGTACCTAATCCGTTCAAAACATGCAAATTGGAGTGTTTTGGATGCGTTCCAACCATGGGACGGCGGTCTTTTACCGTTGGACGAATTCCGGCTAGATGATTAA
Source organism: Flavobacterium sp. (assembly GCA_030682755.1). Classification (GTDB taxonomy): domain Bacteria; phylum Bacteroidota; class Bacteroidia; order Flavobacteriales; family Flavobacteriaceae; genus Flavobacterium. Next base: position 3,676 of record JAUXNR010000102.1, on the reverse strand, counting down.
CTACTTCAAAATCACAAGACAATAATTCTTTTAGATGAGAAAGTAGTTCTTGCTTTCCTTCTTCTGTGGGAGTTGGGGTTTTATCCTCCCAATTATAGGTAGCCCCAATTTTGTACAAATCATTTCCCAATGGAAGTATAAAAACGGATGATTTAATAATAACATCCAAATTAAGATTTGGAGCTTTTATGATTAACAATTCTCCTTTTGTGCCATCTAAAGGCAAAAGTAAAAAATAAGGGTTGGCGTGAATGCCATAACCTTCTGCAAAAACAACTTGCCTATATTTTTCATTTTTATAAAGTACAAAGTCAGTATTTATAACTAGATCTTCATACAGAAACGTTTCAAGTTTCAATACCTGTTTTGAGATTAAAAACTCATGATATTTTTTTAATAACTCAGACGTATCCACATAACCTGACTGCATCACTTCACCGTAACCGAAAGGAGAATCAATACCGTCATATTTTTTATGATTAATTGAAGTGGAAAGAAAAGGAACCAAATTAGGTTTGTCTGATGCTACAAACCAATTATTTTGTTCTTCAACTGAAAACAGTTTTCTGAAAATTGGTATTTTAAAATCAAGTTTTGAATTTAATTTAGACTCCAATCCTGCATAAAAGTGATTAACCAAATCAATTTGCTCTTGTGATTTCCAAACTTCACTAAAACGCTTTAAAATTACGGGATTATATAAACCTCCAGCTATTGTGGAAGAGTTTTGAGAATGATTTTCATAAACTTTTATAGTTTTATCATGCTGTAAAGCAATTTCTGAAAAAGCAATTCCTGCAAGACCTGAGCCAATAATTAAATAATCTGTCATGATGTAAAAATAAAAAACTCTTACCGATTGGTAAGAGTTTTATAGTATTTAATTGTGGATTAATAATTCCACATATCTTGTTCAAAGTTTCTGATTTTCTCTTTTACTCTTTCAGATTCTAACAACTGATTAAGAGCGTTGTCTTTCATATACTTTTGAATATCTCTATCGCCGTAAACATTCTCTTCTCTATAAATCACAGCGTTAAAACGTCTAGAATTTAACAAGTGGTCAAACGTTATTGGCATGGCTGAATTTCTGTCATTAAATGCTTTGTATTCATGCAGAATTTCACGAGCAGCAGGGAAATAAACCCAGAATAATTCAATATAATCTTGCTCTTCTTTATCTAATGTATAGATATCAGGAGTAACTGGACAGATTCCTAAAAGTCTGTATTTCAATTCACCTTGACGCTTGTCAAAATACCAATATCCCTTAATTTTATAATCTGAAACGTGAAACGATTCAATGTTGTAAGGAACAATGTACTCAGGAGATATTGGAAGACCCGCGTTGAATTCTTCTCTACCAGCATCTGTAGTATCTTTACGTGTTAAAGCTGCTTCAATATCTTTAATAGATTTTTTTGCAGTAAAATAACTATCAGTATATACTTCAGTAAGTTTTCCGGATTTCATTGCTTCAGTCAACACATCATACAATGGTTTTCTATCCGGTCCTAAATCACCTTCAACAGGGAAATATAATGGAAAATTTACTCTTTCATCTAAATCGATGATTTCCCATACTGTTTTGCCCATTAAAACATCGCGATCATGAACATAACCATATTCCAACGGTTTGTCATTATCAGCCTCTAATTGAGCCGCTGTTTTAATACCAATTTGGTCTGGTGTTTTAGCGTTTAATAGGTTTGACTGAGCAACTGTGGGTACAGTTACAAACCCAAACGATAGAGCTACTAGTAAATATCTTAAATTCATCATTTAAAGAATTGTAGGTTAATTTGAAAGATAACGCTTATCTCTGTATTATTATTGTACTTCGTAAATTACCGGAGCAGTTCTTGGCAACATATAATCACCTGCACCGACTAATTTAGTTTTAATTTCTGATATTGTAATTTGATCACCTCTTGATGCTTTTTGAATTGCCGCAATAGCTTGACTGTTCATTTTACTACCTTGTACTACAACAGTTGGCTGACCTGTAACTTTAATATTAAATCCAACAACATCAATTTTAACCTCAAAATCAAAGTCAACTAATTTTGCACCTACTGTAGAAACTTCAAGACTACTTTTTGGCCCTTTTACTAAACCTAATTCACCTCTTACAGTTCCTTGTGGAGCAGGAATACCTTTAATTCTGAATGTTTGTCTGTCTGAAACTGAAGTTCCATCAGGTAATTTACCGCTAACATTGATAACTACTTCTGTTCCAGATTGTGGACGCATGATGTATTTTCCTGCAGCACCACCTGATAAACCAGGAGCATTAGCAGTAACTAAATTTGCAGGAACACCGGCAAATGAAATTGTCATTGGGTTATCTACTCCTCTATAAACAACATTCATCTTATCAGCTGAAATTGTTGCTGAGTTTGGACGAGGAATTACAGAATAAGATGATTCAACAGGAATTTCGAATGCTTTTCCATCAAAATCAGTAAAAGTCATTTTACCTTTAATCGTTTGTTCTCCAACATTTCCAGAAGGGAATTCCAAAATTGTCTGTCCTTGTTGCATTGCAGATGCAGGCAACTCTCTTCCGTTGATTACAACAGAATTAGCTTTAAGCGTAGCATCTTTTTTCCCAAGAATAATTTTTCCTTTGAAAGACTCTCCACTAAAGAAAGCTGTTTTTTCAGGAACAACGATAGCGTCAAAATTAGTTAAAGAAGCTTCAACTTTTAATTTTTCAGCCACCATAGATGTTAAAACATCAGACTGAGTTTTTCTGATATCTGATTGTAATGCTGACAATTTAGTCATCGAAGCAACCATTGGATATCCTTTATAATGATAATCTAACCAGTCGATTGATTTTCCATCACGGTTTTTTACCGGTTCAGTGCTAAATGCACTATTTGCAGAAGCAAGTACACCAGCATATTTTGGGTCATTTCCTAATACTTTAGCTAAACCGTCTTTATAACCTTTAATTTTATTTAAAAATTCTTGACCTGCCGGTTTTAGTTTATCACCGATAAAGAATTTTTCATCTAAGAAATCTGCTTTATCTTGTATTTCATAATCCTTTGGATCATCAACAGTTTTCATCATCTCTGTTTTTAATCCTTCAATATGAGCATAAAAATCATTTGATAATTTTTCAACTTCCTTAGCTTTAGCCACTAATGGTGCAAACTTTTCAGGTTGCGATTCCATTTGTTTTTCCATTGCTTTCAAGTCATTATCTATACGACTTTTTGCATCTTCATTTGACAATGCAAGTTTTTCTGTCATCAATCCAAATGCCGATAATACTTCTTTTGACATGTTAAGTGCCAACATTGCGATGAAAACCAAATACATCAGGTTAATCATCTTCTGTCTAGGGGTTAATTTTCCTCCTGCCATTTCTAATTAGTTTTTAAATTGTTTGTTAAATTGATAAAACTAATTATCCTTTATTTCCCATTGCAGACAACATTCCACCATAAACATTGTTTAAAGAGGCAATATTAGCTGTCATAGCTTGCATTTGATCTTTTAATTTAGCAGCATTATCTGCAATTTCTTTGTTTGCTTCAGCGTTTCTTGTAGCACTTTCTAACTGTACTTTATACAAGCTGTTCAAAGATTCCATTTGAGCAGCTGCCATAGACAACTCTTCACTGTATTTTTTCTGACCAACCATTGAGTCAACCGTAGGAGC
>JAUXNR010000087.1 GCA_030682755.1 Flavobacterium sp. | reverse complement strand
TAATACTATCCATTGATTGAATCGGATCATCGATAAAAATACAATCTACAGATTGGCCGCTATTATCTTTTGTTTTTAAAGCCCGAGCTAAGAAGATACTTAAACTTAAAATATTGATTTGAGCCGTACTAAAATATAGAGAAGGGACAGACCAAACTTCTTCTCCCTTATCATTGATTGACAAAGTATAAATTTGTAAACGAGGTTTATTTTCGGCAAAATCACACTCAAATTCAATAGACTTATAATCGGGATGCGGATCTATTTTCCTATATACAGCATTAATTAATGGCGTATAGAAATATGATTCAATTGTATCTTTAAGGTAGGATCTAAGGTTTTCTTTTTCAATATTTAATTCTTTCTCGGCATGACCTAATCCCTTCAAACTATTATTGATTTTCTCAATTTCATCTTGTACTTTTTTAGAGTCCGCTGCACTTATACAAGCGTCATTTAAAATTCTAGTTATTTTATACTTTTCAATTTTCGTTTCAGCTTGCTTTTCTATTTGCTTCTGTCTGTTTACTAAATCTACAAATGCTTTTTCGATTTGAGATTTATCTTTGTCCTTTATTATTAAATCAAATTCTGATTGAATATAATTTTCATAGCTCTCATAAATTCTCAATATTAGATTTTTAGCATCATTTACTTGCTGAGTTTTTTTAATGTATTCATCCTTAGCTAAATTATGATTAGATAGTTTTAGCTTTAACTCTTCTAAAGATTTGTTTAGATTTATTTTTTTGCCTGTTAAGTTATTTAGAGTTGCCTGAATATGTGATATGTTTTCTGATAGTATAGATTTTTCAATATTATTAGTGTTCAATTCTTCAATAAAATATTTTCGAACTTCCTTATGCTCATTTGAATGCTGATGTTTTAACAGGTTGCGTTCTGAAATTTCAAACTTTTCTTTAGTTGATTTAACTAATGTTTCTTTCTCTAAAAGTGTTTCATCAATTTTTTTTATTTGATTAGAGAGTTCTAATATCTGGCTATCTATTTTTACTACGTCATTTTGTATTTTGACTGATAATTCTTCAAATGTCTGCAAATCTCCTAATGATAAATTAATATCATTTAAGATCGATTGATTACTATTTAATTTTTCTAAATTGCTCTTTCTCTCGGAGCCTAATTTATCTATTACATTTTGTGCATTCCTATAATCCGATGAATAAGGCTGTTTGATTGAAGAAAAAAAATTATTAATTTTTTCTTTATCAACAGAAAGCTGTAATATTAACTTGTTTATTTTTGATTCTGTGTCAACCTTTTCTTCTAGATACATTTTTAACTGACTATCTAGTAGCTTATTGGATAAGATATTTTTAGATAGTTTTTCAAATGTGCCATAGTTGTGGTTACATAAAGGACAGTCTGAACTTTGCGATTTGTTTACCAATTCCAATCCTGAATTAATAACATCATTAAGTTCTTTATTAAACTGGTTTTGTTTGTCGATTTTAAATTGGATTTCCTGAATATCTTTTTTTAATTTCTCTAATTCTTTTTCCTCAGCTACGTAATGAGTAATTAATTCTTTATGTTCGCTGAGGAGTCTAAATTCTAACAAAAGTTCAGTATCCGCGTTTATCTTGTTTTCATAGTATCCAAATTCATCTAAAATTATATTTAAGTCATTCCGTTTCTTTTCTTCTATGTCAATTGATTTTGATAAATCATTAATGCTTTTTTGTAAATCAACAATAATCTGAGAAGTTGCTTCTAACTGTTTTTGTTTATCTGGTATATTATTTAGTTTAGACCGATTACTGTCAAGAGAGTTCTTTAATTCATTAAGTTTTATAACTGCATCATTTTTCTCCTTTTCAACCTCAATATTCTCACGTTCAGTGTTAAGTATCTTATCTTTAAACTCCGTAATATTCTTCTGTAAATTATCAATCTCTTTTTGTATATTAAAAAATGTTTCAAGCTGCTTCTCAATATTAAGAGCTCTTTCCAATCTATTTTGCTGGATTTTTAAATTCTCATCGATAACACTGAATTCGTTAATAACCTTTTCTTGTTCTTCAAACCATTTTATTATCTTATCTAATTCTTTAATTTGATCATCTAGTTTTAGAATTTCACTTCTATTCTCAAGATAAGATAAAACTCCGCTACTTAATTTACTGTCTTCAGATTCTTTCCCATCTCTAGCCAATATTATTGTATCGATACGTAACTTAGCCTTGATTAATTCTTCTTCCAGTATTAACAATCGAACATCAATATTCCTAGATAGATTATCATAAGAAGTTTGATTGAATGTATTTCGATCAATTAAATTTAAGTTTTCATTTTCTTTATTGAGCGAATTGATTACTTCATTAATTTCATCAAATTTTTTAAACTCTTGTTCAAAATCAATCTCAACTTGATATTTAGCTTCTTCTTTATTTTTTCTATCGACTAAATCTTTTCTTTCATCTTTTATATACTCTAGTAGACGAATGATCTTCTTATATGCTGAGTCATATTTTTTTAAATTATCATCAATTTCCAAGAAGTTTTCATAGCGTTTATCGGCTTTCTCTTCTTTCAGAAAAGCATCTATTAAATCTTGAGTTAATATTTGATTTTGAAAATACTCGTTTACAGGTTTTTCATTATACTTATAAACCTTCTTTTTATTGATAGTATTCTCAAAATTTTGCGAACTAGTTTCAACTATCACTTTTCCTGACAACGAAGCCTTATTTAATAACAAGGGAGAGTCATTATCTTTTCTTACTTTTTCAAAATCCACCATCCTATCGAAACGTTGAATTTTATGAGTAACTCCCCATTCAACAGCATCATAGAAAGAAGTTTTACCAAACCCATTGGGAGCATATATTGAAGCGAAATTCATTATTTCACCACCTTTCGTAAAATCAAAAGTGGCATCTTCTTCTTTTTCAAATGCTCTGAAACCAGTAATTTTTACACTTTTAATTTTCATAATGTAGTTATTTTTTTAACAAACGCTTCTTGAGCTTTCCTGTCGCCAATAAGTTTTTCTTCATCTAATAACAGTTCCCAAAGCTTTTCATTTTTAGGGATGTATTCTGAAATAGTGACTTCTTGAGTCTCCTCAACAATTTCTTTTAAATCTGCATTAGTAATATGTTTTACAATTAAGCGATTCGCCTCATCTTCACTAATATCTTTATTATGAGAATCCTCAACAATCTTTCTACTTGAAAATTTATCATTCTCAATTTTGTTTTTAAGTTCCTTGGGAGTTATATCACTCGTTATATATATGATGTAGAGATTCCATTTTTCATACACTGTTTCTAATTTAGATTGGTATTTTAATGCAATTTCTTTTGAAATATTTTCCCAAAGGCTTTCTTCAGAGAGAACAGAACTATTTGTCAACACAAAAAACACAGATATGTTTACATTGGACTGTGCTAAACGAAACTGAAAATCACAAGTCTTATATTTTTCTTTTAATTGATTTATTACATCAGTACTATATTCCAAATACTTTTCCATATTCTTCTTTTAGTTTAATTAATAGATCCTGCTCATTAGACTTCTTATAGGGTTTGAAATCTTCACTATTCTCAATGAGCATATATTTTTTTAAATATTCAAAATGAACAAAATTATATTTATCAAAAGCAAACTCATCTACATCAGATACAGCACTTCCAATATTATTTACTGTTAAGATTCCATTTTCATACTTTTTCCTGAAAGTATCAATTCTCGGAACTAAACTCCCTTTTTCTAGCTTGTAATAAGCTATATTTCCAGCAATTGGATTGCTTTTTGTCTTTATAAAGACAGTTCCATTTTCATTTAATCCTAAGTAGTTTGATGACAAACAATCTCTCAGGAAATTATCACTTTGCCAATCATCATTTGTATTCTTATACAATAATCTTGTCATTGAAAAAATACTTTCAAGATCATTTTGATTGCAAGAAACTTCTTTTGCAATATTTATTAATGTTAAGAACTCTAACCAAGTAAGATAGATTAGTTCATCATTCAGTTTCACCCCATTATTTTCATTAATTAATAATCTCTCTTTGAAAAGATCCTTGATAAATATTGGAGTAATGTTACTATTAATAACTTCAAGTGTTTTATCTTTCAGAAACTTTCTTGTATAAGAAATATTCTCATCTAATATCCCCGCAGAAATATCAAAAGCCTTGTCCTTTAAGAACTCAAAACTTATCAAAAATGAAGGTATAATTTCTGATAAATTGTTCTCCTCAATTATTTCTATAAACTTATTAATCGGAACAACGTCTATCTGCCCATTTGCATAATCTGTGATTGTCGATGATTGAATACCAACGATATTTATCATTCCATTACTTAATCTCAAAATTCCGCCACCGGAAAAACCAAAAATGTCTTCATGATTTAGATTTCCGAAATTTGTCTCTAATCTAAAGTACCCGTTATTGGTTGTATCGACTTTGCGATTAATTTGATAATTACTATATCTGTCATTCTCATTGTCACCTATTTTACTAGGATAACCACATAGTAAACACTCATTAAAAGCGATACAATCTTCATCAACAAAAATCTGATTAAAGCCTAAGTTTCCATTTAAAATTAAAATAGCTGCATCTACATTTTCACTAGAATGCTCAAAATAATTTTGCCCATATATTATTTCAATTTCATTGGGTTCATTTTGACTATTTGAGAAAAAGTAACTAATATTAGCTTTTAGTTCTTTTGTATCTGGTCCATTATCATGTTTCACATCTTCATAAAAAACATGTTTCGCAGAAAGTATATAAGTTTTAGTTTCGTCCAAAGGTTGAAACAAAACACCGCTCCCACTGTCTAAAATGACTGAATATTTTTTTAAGTCGTTTCCGTTCATCAAAACTCATTTTGCATTTTAGATCTAAAATCCGAGTAATCTTTCCAATCCTGCTCTGAAAAGATTGTGTCTTTTAAATCATAGTTGAAGTAAATAAAAGCGTTAGGATTATTATTGATAATTCTAGCTATTGTTCTTTTATTTGGTAATCCGTGTTTAGTTGCATTTGAACTTATCAGATAATTATCTGTTTTTACAATTTCCAAAAGTTTTTTGTTGGTATTGTACATACTTCCGTGATGAGATATTTTCATCAATTCCACATTTAAAGGATTATCCTTATTGTAACCGAAAGTATTCAACCCTTCGATTATCACAGAAGGATGAGCATCAGCTAAGAAAAGAAAACTTTTGTCTTCATATTCCATTATAAAAGCAATAGAACTTCCGTTTGCAACACTTGTATCTTCCTTAAATTTAAAATCAGATTGATTTTCTTCATCAATAAAATCTTTCAAAGAAGTTTGGAAATCATATTCCTCGCCACTTGTAAAATAATCCTTTTGTTTTTCATATAGTTTTAAAAGCTGATCAAGTTTCTCGTTGTTTGGTGACAAACTTTTGAATTTTAAGCCAAATAAATCATGTTCTGAACCTTGTTCAATAATTTCCCCTTGCCATAAATTATTATCTCTAAGATATTTTTCAAATTTAATCCCTTGTCGAGGACTTGTGTGAAAATCGTCGGCTCCGTTAACTATTTCAATATCCAAATCTTTGTTTTCATCGCTTTCAAACTTCTTAGCTATTTCCTTTCCTGAGTTAAACCAAACCTTTTTAATAAGACTAGAAGCCTCTTTGTCTTTATTCAGCCATCTCAAAATTCCGCCGATATGATCGTC
>JAUXNR010000079.1 GCA_030682755.1 Flavobacterium sp. | reverse complement strand
GGAAGTTTTTCAATATATGTGGTCTATACATCCAAAAAACCGGACAGATGCTGTTTATACACATTTATTAAAACTTTTTAAAACAGAATTGACAGATGTGCCTTGGGCCAGGACAGGATTGCCTTATGGTGCTAAAGAAGGGGTTCCGGATGCATTTAAAAAGAAACACCACAGTTATAGTGATTATGTTCAAAAGGATTTGATGAATAGAATGAAAGCTGAAATCCTTTCAGGTCATGTTTTCAATTATGTAGATGAGGCAAGTGTACTTACGCTTTTAAAAATGGTACAAAAGTATCCGAATCATAATTTTGATTATTTAGAACGAATAACTTGGTTGACTTCCTTTTCATTGTTTTTAGGAGAAAATAAAAAAAAACTAAATGAACAAGATGTACAATTTTCAAAAGTTGGATTCATTTATTCTAAAGTGCTACTGTTTTTAAAATATAAATTGTTTCATAGTGTCAGAAAGTTTAAGACATATGTATAGTGTTTGTCCAATTTCTTATTTAAAAGATATACCTTATTAATTTGTTTGATACTAAAGATATTAATCAGAATAAAATCAAAATAGCCTGTGTCATTCATTCTCTTTCAATTGGAGGCATGGAACGTGTGATGTCCGTTTTACTCAATGAGTTTGCGGTTATGACTTCTGTAGAAGTACATTTGTTGCTTATTGGTAAAAAGAGAGAAGTACATTTTGATTTGCACCCGGCTATACACATACACAAACCTGAATTTGAATTTACGGATTATTCAAGAAGCATCAGTACGTTAAAAACGATTCCATTTATACGTAGAACCATTCAGGAGCTTGAACCAAATGCCATTTTGAGTTTTGGAGAGTATTGGAACAATTTGGTGCTTTTATCACTTTATGGTTTACCATATCCCGTGTATGTATCTGACAGAAGTCAGCCCAATAAAAATCTGGGTCGCATTCAAAACCGCTTACGAAATTGGTTGTATCCTAAAGCAAAGGGATATATTGCACAAACCAACAAGGCTATGGAAATTGCTAAACAAAAAAATTGGAATAGCAATATAAAGGTAATAGGTAATCCGATACGATGCATTCCTGAAGCAGCAAATCAAGTTAAAGAAAATTGGGTAGTAACCGTCGGACGTTTGATAAAAACCAAGCATATTGATGAGCTCATTACTATCTTTGCACGAATAAATCAACCGGATTGGAAGTTGATTATTGTTGGGGGCAATGCAAAAAAAGGGATTCTTTTGAAAGAGTACGAAGAACTAATCAGCAAGTTACAAATGCAGGATAAAATTTTTTTAAAAGGTAGTCAATCTGATGTTGCACCTTTTTATCAAAAAAGTAAATTGTTTGCTTTTACATCAAGTTCAGAGGGTTTTCCAAATGTTATCGGAGAGGCGGTTTCTGCAAAATTACCTGTTATCGCCTATGATTGTGTTGCCGGACCTTCCGATTTAATACAAGATGAAATAACAGGTTATTTAATACCTGAACGCAACGAACAACTTTATGTTACTCGATTGAAACAATTGATGGAAAACGAATCCTTGCGAGCCAAAATGAGTGCTAATACGGACTCAATCCGTTTACAGTTTGATGCATCAGTTATAGCGGCACAGTTTTTTCAATTTATTACCCAGACTACTACTGTTAAAAAGAAGCCGTCCCTTTAAAAGTAACTTAAAAGAAAGTAAAAAAAAAGAATGAAAATAAGCATCATTACCATAGCCTATAACAACGAAAAGGACATTGAAAAAACGTTGCAGTCGGTTTGCAACCAAATCTATCAAGATGTGGAGTACATTATTGTGGACGGAAATTCGAAAGACGGCACGTTGGCCATCGTAGAAAAATACAAACATAAAATTGCTACAATAATATCAGAGCCGGATAATGGCATCTATGATGCTATCAATAAAGGCGTTCGAGCAGCTACAGGTGATATAGTAGGGATGATACATGCCGGGGATCAACTGTATGACACTACGGTGTTGGCCAAAATAGCAGCACATTTTACGGCACATCCCATAGACATTTCGTATGGACACAGTGAGGTAATTACTTCGAGTTCCAAAGTATTGCGGGTAAACAAAAGCCCTGAATATAAAAAGCGTTTGTTGAAATTTGGCTGGATGCCTTCTCATCAAAGTATCTATATGAAAAGGGAGTTGTTTGAAAAATATGGGTATTACAGAACCGACATTGGAGGAAGTGGCGATTATGAGTTTGTGATTCGTTATTTTTACCTTCATGATTTGTCAGTCAAACGTTTGGATGCTTTTATCATTAAATTTGCAATGGGTGGTTTGAGTACGTCTAATTATCACAAAATTTTGTCCACTCAAAAGATACACGCCAATTGTTGGCGAATGAACGGGTTGGAGCCTCCATTTTATATGATCCCGTTTAAGTTAGCCCGAAAAATACCTCAGTTTGTCAGAGCTTTATTCAAATAAAAAATGAGTCAAACCAGTTTTACCTTTAGGGTCTTAAAAAAATTAGGATTAAACTTTTCAGAAGGCGAATACGGAAAAGTATCTCCATTCAAAGTAATCCGCAAAACATTGGTCACTTTTCGCAATGCTTTTTTATTAAAGTATTGTTTGAATTTAGTTTTGTTATCCCCTATAAATGCCCGATCGATACGACCAAAAATATGGAGAATCATAGGATGTAAGGTAGGGAAAGGTGTTTTTATCGGGTCACAGGTGATTCCGGACAGTTCTAATGCTGCTTTGATTGAAATTGAAGAAGATGTTCACATTGCGGCACGAACTATTTTATTGTGTCATCAGCGGGACATGTCTTTGTATAAAAAGGGTGGCAGTTATGCGAAACTGCCGTATATCCGAAAAAAGATTGTATTAAAAAGAGGGTGTTTGTTAGGCACACAATCTATGATTATGCCGGGTGTTACGGTAGGAGAAGGTTCAGTAGTTGGAGCCTATTCCTTGGTCACAAAAGACGTTCCGGCCTGGACTATCGTCACAGGAAGACCTGCAAAAGTGGTTAAACAATTGGACTAAATGAATTTAATAATCAATATAAGTTCGATTTATAAGGGTGGGGCAGAACAAGTAGCTGTTTCATTTGTGAACGAATGTAAATTTTTTCCCGAACATACTTATCACGTTTTTTTGCGGGATAATATCGAAAAGCAATTGGATTGCAGTAGCTTTCCGGATAATTTTACCTTCTATAAAGTGGCC
>JAUXNR010000071.1 GCA_030682755.1 Flavobacterium sp. | reverse complement strand
GTCCGTGTTTGAGCATTTCAGCCAAACCGGAACGCATTTCGTTTTGTGGTAATGTTGTCAAAAAAGACGTATCAATCAATACTGCTTTTGGAACATTAATTACGCCAATTTGGTTTTTTAAATGATCCAAGTCCACACCGTTTTTTCCTCCAATTGAAGCATCAACCATGGCAAGAAGGGTAGTTGGTACATTTATAAAATCAATACCTCTTTTAAAAGTTGAAGCAATAAAACCACCAATATCTGAAATGACACCACCGCCTAAATTAATGAGCAGCGATTTTCTGTCGCCACCCAATTCCGTTAAGGAATGCCACAATTGCACACATGTTTCTATGGTTTTGTTTTGCTCACCGGGTTCAATTTCAATAATTTCAAACGCAATTTCTGTAGCAAGTTCAGAAAGAAAATAGGCTAAACAATTTTCATTGGTGTTAGAATCAACTAAAATAAAAATTTTCGAATAGTTGCTTTCATCAACAAATTGATTTAAAAAAATATAACCGGAGTCGTTAAAGAGAATGGAATAGTTTTCAGCCTGTATTTTTTCCATGAAAAAAGTGAAGTTAATTTAAAGAAGTTATTGGTGTTATAACGTTATGCAAAATAAGTGAAAAAATAGTTATTATTTTTTTTCATGACAATTCTTATTGTATCTAAATGGTTTTTAAGTTTTTATACCTTAAAATTTATGGTATCTTTGTGCAAAATTATTTACAAATTAAAATAAATTAAATCATGACAAAAAAAATTAAATTCTTCGCCATCCCTCTAGTAGTTTTATTATTTTCTGTATTTACCGGATGTAGTAGTGACGATTCAAGCAATTCAAACAGTAGTTTGTTTATTAAATTTACGCACAATGGTATTCAATATAACTTTGAAGATCCATTTACAACAACATCTCTTTCAAAAAACATTAGATATTTTGAAGGGTCAGACGAAACATTTATTGATATCTCTTTATGGATGCCTTTAGTTTCAACAACAGGAACATTTAACATTACAGATTCGCCTTCAGATGTTTCAACATATAATGCCAGTTTTACATTGGGTGATGATCTAGATGTTGATGCTGATTCAGGTACTATCACAATTACAAGTGTAAGTTCTGATTATATTCAAGGAACATTTTCGTTTTCCGGAACTACTTTTGAAGGAACACCGGTTAGTGTAACAAACGGTTCTTTTAGAGCGGCTAATATTCAAGACTAAATTTTGAATAACATATTTTTAAAAAGGGTTTAGCATTGTGTTAAACCCTTTTTTTTATTTTTAAAATGGTAGTATAATTTTTATTTCTTGTTTTGGTTTAAATTTTAAAACACTCCTTATCTTTGCTAAACTATTTCAAATAAAGAATGAAAAACACGTTTGACAATACCCAAGTTGCCTTTTCTTTAAAAAGCGATACCGAACTTGATAGAGCTTATTTTCTTTTTAAAATGATTAATAATGAACCACTTGTTCGCATAGGGACAGCGGTTACAAATTTTGCTTTGAAAGCACATTTACCCGTTGAAGGGTTGATCAGAGCTTCTGTTTTTGATCATTTTTGTGGCGGTGTGAGCGAAGAAGATTGTATTCCCGTGATGGATAAAATGTATTCAAAAGGTGTTTCTTCCGTATTGGATTATTCTGTAGAAGGCAAGGAAGATGAAAACCAATTTGATTCGGCTACTCAAAAGATTTTAAAAATTATTGAGTTTGCAGCAGAAAAAGAAGCTATTCCGTTTGGTGTTTTTAAACCAACAGGATTTGGAAGGATTGATTTGTATGAAAAAGTAGGTGCCAAAAAAACACTTACTGAAGCAGAACAAGCAGAATGGAGTAGAGTAGTAGCACGATATGATGCGGTTTGTAAATTAGCTCATGATAAAAATTTGCCTTTATTAATTGATGCAGAAGAGAGCTGGATGCAAGATGCTGCAGATGATTTGGTGACACAAATGATGCAAAAATATAACAAAGAAAAAGCTATTGTTTTCAATACCTTGCAGTTGTATCGTTGGGATCGGTTGGATTATTTGAAAAAATTACATACTCAGGCTCAAGAAGAAGGTTTTTATATTGGAATGAAATTGGTTCGCGGAGCCTACATGGAAAAAGAAAACAGTCGTGCAGCAGAAAAAGGTTATCGCTCTCCGATTTGTGCCACCAAACAAGATTCAGACGATAATTATGATGCCACAGTTCACTACATGATTGAACATCTTGACAAAATGGCCATTTTTGCTGGAACACACAACGAATTAAGTTCTTATAAATTAATGGAATTAATGGAGTCAAAAGGAATTGCCAAAAATGATTCCAGAATTTGGTTTGGTCAATTGTTTGGCATGAGCGATAACATTAGTTTTAATTTAGCCGCAAACGGTTATAACATTGCAAAATATTTACCATTTGGCCCTGTTAGAGATGTGATGCCATATTTGATAAGACGTGCCGAAGAAAACACGTCTGTTGCAGGACAAACCAGTCGGGAATTGATGTTGATTACTAAAGAGCGAAAAAGAAGAAAAATAGAAGAGTAATTGAATCAAAAAAGCCAATCAAGAATTTTAGATTGGCTTTTTAGATTCGTTTATTTTTTTTCAATTTCCTTCAGAACGGCTTTGCTTTCATAATTGATAACCGTTAGGATAATAGGTGTATTGTCTTTTGTTTTACCTTTCACAACATATAATTTTCCGTTACCAACTTTAATGTTGCTTTTTCCAAAATCAACATCGCCATAAGTTAAGGTGTTTTTTACATCTGTGGAATCAATCCATTTTTCTGATAATATTGTTTTTGCTTCGTCAGAATATTGAAACGGTTTACTTCTAATGTCTTTTAAAACCCTACAATTTGGTAAATAACAAAAAGTAACTCCTCTTGATTCTGCTTTTGCACCAAGAAAATAGATTAAAAAGATAACCCCTAAAAGTAATCCGAAGAGAAAAAACGCCAGCCGTTGGTAAAATTTCATTTGTATTTATTTAATTGCAAAAATAATTACAATTCTTGAAGTCACCTAACTTTATTTCGTCTTAAAATACAATCAAATTAATATCACTGTTTGGTAAATCAAACCAGTCGCCAATTGCTTTGTTGGTTAATATTCCGTGATAAAAATAAACACCATTTTTTAATCCCCGATT
>JAUXNR010000066.1 GCA_030682755.1 Flavobacterium sp. | reverse complement strand
AACAAAAAAAACTTTAGTTTCTTCATTTGCTGAATGTTTTAAAAGACTGGAAGTTAAGGATATTTTTGATATGCAAAGAAACCGGGAAACAGTTCTCCTTTTTTTATTGCTGGATTGGAAAAAGGATTGTTTCAAATTAGGTTGCAACTTCCAACTGTAAAGGGAGCCAGACAGGACAAAAGGTCATTTTAATCTCATCCAATCGATTATGTTTAAAGGTATTCAATTGTATTTGAAAACAAATTTCGACCTCTTTTTTTGTGCCCGGATTTTTGAAAACCTTGCTGACGTTGAGTAAAACCAAATCTTATTCTCCATTTATAAACTTTTACCATAAAGTTTACGTGCACTGATTAATGTGTGAATTATGTAATTTTTTAAAGGAAATATGTAAAATTTTTGCTTAACCTGAAGCGTACCTTTACCTGGAATTGTCTTAATAATTCAACTTAATGAAAGCATTATTTATTCAACCACGTTACCCTGATACATTCTGGAGTTTAAGACATGCCTTAAAATTCATTTCCAAAAAGGCGGTATATCCTCCATTGGGATTAATGACCGTTTCTGCCATGACTCCTGTTGACTGGACAAAAAAACTGGTTGATTTGAATGCTTCATTTCTCAAAGATGAACAAATTATGTGGGCAGATATAGTATTTATTAGCGCTATGTCGGTTCAATCTGAGTCGGTTTTTGAAATCATCGCAAAGTGCAAATCTTTAAATAAAAAGATGGTCGGCGGGGGTCCCTTATTCACCGAAGAACCCGAAAAATTCAGCGATGTGGACTATTTGGTTCTCAATGAAGCGGAAATAACTTTCCCCCTATTTTTGGCTGACCTCGAAAAAGGAGTCGCAAAACATGTTTATCAAACGGATGAATTTGCCGATCTGTCAGCTTCTCCGGTTCCTGATTATTCATTGATTAACAATTCCCATTACGCTTCACATAGTATTCAATTTTCAAGAGGATGTCCCTTCAATTGCGAGTTCTGTGATATTACTGCCCTGCTTGGGCATAAAGTCAGAACAAAAACTACGCAACAAATTTTGGCCGAATTATCTAAAATTATGGAAACCGGTTGGAAAGGAGGAGT
>JAUXNR010000382.1 GCA_030682755.1 Flavobacterium sp. | reverse complement strand
GATTTAAGACTTTATGGTAAAATTGCCAGTTACATTTCTGCCTTTAAAGTTAATGCATCAGTCATAGATTTGGGATGCGGAAGGGGAGAATTCCTGAAATTCCTTAGAAAAAAAAATGCCCAATTGTCATTAACTGGCATTGATCTTGCCAACAAACCTGAGGCAGATGGAATTGATTTTTTGCGGGGCGATGTCTTAACAGCCCCATTTGATGAACAGTTTGATGTTGTTATCTGCATATGGGTAATTGAACATTTGCCTGATATCCAGCGATTTATGAGCCGTATGAACAAGTTATGCAAACCTGGCGGTTTGGTTATTATTGGTACAATGAACGATCGCAGTATTGTATATGAGATTGCGCGGCTTCTTTTTTATTTTGGATTTAAAAGTCCATGTGAACGTCTGTATGATAAACATCACCTTAATCATTTTAACTTGGCTTCGCTTAAATACTTTGTTAATAAAAATAATTATTCCATAATAAAGACTATTTTTCATAATAACCCGATAGTTTCCGTTGATTTCCCTGATAACAATGCACCCAAATGGATGATATGTATTTTCCGAATATTCCTAAGAGTTATATTCTTTTTAAGTATTTTGTCTAAAAGGACTACTTTACAAACTATAATTTGTAAACATCAAAACTAATTAAGCAAGAGGTAGCATGTGATGAAAAGCGTTTATTTGTCTATTGTTGTGCCTGTTTTTAACGAACAAGAGAATGTGCGGTTTTTGCATGAAAAGTTGTCTGATGAATGCAGAAAAATAAAAAAGAATTATGAGATTATATATGTCGATGACGGGTCCACAGATAAAACAATAGAAATCATATGCTCCATCCAAACAGTAGATCCTTCCGTAAGAATAATAAAATTATCCAGGAATCATGGCCACCAAATTGCATTGTCAGCGGGCATGGACCACTCGGAAGGGGAGTTCACCATAACAATGGATGCAGACCTGCAACACCCGCCTGAGTTAATACCGGAATTTCTGAAAAAAGCAAGTGAGGGCTATGACGTTGTTACGGGCGTTAAAAATTATACCGTCAATAGAGGCGCGCTTAAAAATATTTTAGCTTCCTGTTTTTATAATATATTTAAAAGAATTGCACATATTAATATCGAACCAAATGCTTCTGATTTTAGACTTTATTCAAGAAAAT
>JAUXNR010000043.1 GCA_030682755.1 Flavobacterium sp. | reverse complement strand
CTGACCAAAAACTCTCACATTTGTGAGAGTTTTTTGGTATAATAAAAGAGATAAAAACTAACTAAATAACAAGTATGCAATTCAAACCATACCAACCGAATCAAGCATTTTTGCTACCGCCTAGTTATACACAGTTTCTGGGAGAATCACATCAAGCAGTTATACTACAAGAGTTAATTCAAAGTATTAGTGCTAAAAAATTACTAAAAAGTTATCGTAACCAACACGGAGGTTCGTCTGCGTATCATCCAGTAATGTTGTTAACAATTCTTGTTTATGGATACATGAATGGAATCTTTTCTAGTCGGAAAATGGCAAAACTTTTAAGACAAGATCTTGCCTTTATGTATTTGGCAGGTAATCTCACTCCAGACTTTAGAACCATTTCTCTTTTCAGAAAACAAAAAGGAATATATATTGAAAATATCTTTAAAAATATTGTAAACAAAGCCCAGCAATTAGGTTTAATCTCTTTTAATGTTTGCAGTTTGGATGGAACTAAAATTTATGCTAATGCTAACAAACAAAAGAACACTACCCAAGAGGATTTAGAAGCTCGAATTCGAAAGATTATGGATGAAGCTGAATCCATAGATAAACTAGAAGATGAACTTTATGGTGATGAAGAAGATGCCCAAGATCCAGAATTGAAAACTAAAGCCGGAAGATTAAAACGACAACAGGAATTAGAAAAGAAACTGAAAAAAGAAAAGAAACATTTGAAAAAGCTAGTTTCTTTGAATTCGGAAAGTAACAAGATCAGAACAAACCTTACCGATTCAGATTCTAAATTGATGCAAATGAAACACAAAGATTATGCTAACGGATATAATGTTCAAATTATTACTGAAAATGGGGTTATTCTGAGCAATACTATCTTTAACAATTCAGCTGATCAAGCGACATTAATCCCTAGTATGGATGAATTAAGAAAGAATTATCCTAATCCTAAAGTATTATTGGCAGATAAAGGATATTCCACAGCCGACAATTATGCATATTGTGAACAAAATGGCATAGACGCATATATACCAATTTACAATAAGCAAGTGGATATTAAGGATTATGTTTATGACGAAAAGAAAGATACCTATACCAACAAAATGGGGCAAGTTTATGTATTTAAACAGCACATGAACAAGATTAAAGAACAAGAACAAAAGAAACACGAACGATCTAATTACAAACAAACCATTTACCAATATTTAGATAAAACAACGAATAAAAAATCCTATCTTAGCGTAAACTTGGTTTGGCAAGACCATTTGCAAAAACAAGAAGAAAAATTTAGTACTAGCAAAGGAAAACAACTTTACAAACAAAGAATGCACGATGTGGAAGGAGTTTTTGCAAACATAAAAAAGAATTTAGGCTTCACTTCGTTCAATCTTAGAGGATTTACAGGTGTAAAGGCTGAATGGACACTTATTTCCTTAGCACATAACCTCAAAAAGGTAATGACGTTTTCTTAATTCTTTAATTTATTAGTTGCCTCTTTTTTTATACCAAAAAACTCTCACAAATGTGAGAGTTTTTGGTCAGCCCCT
>JAUXNR010000036.1 GCA_030682755.1 Flavobacterium sp. | reverse complement strand
CGGAATTGTTTCTGAAATTGATGAAACCAACAATTCCGATGAAATTGTGATTGAATTAATTACCAGTCCGGAAACCATCTCAATTTCCGATTTATTTAGTTGTAATGAGGGTTTAGGCAGAGGTACTTTTGACTTAACTACTCATGTAGATGAATTTATCACTAATTCAGCCGTAGCAATTGCTTTTTATGAAAGTGAGAATGATGCTTTTTACATGCAAAATCAAATTTTAAATCCTACAAATTATTCGATTCAACCTACTCCAAAAACTATATATATACGAATTGAAAATGAGGATTGTTTTACTATAATTCCTTTTGAAATAAAAACCAGAAACTGTCCTCCAACCATTTACAATTTTATTTCTGCAAACAACAATGGTTATAATGACTCTTTTTTTATTGATGGTTTGAAAGACATCTTTATAAATTACGAACTCTTTGTTTACAACCGTTGGGGCATTTTATTGTGGAAAGGAAAAAACGATGATCCGTTTTGGCAAGGTGAAGTAACCGAACGAAAATCATTTCAAGGATCAAATGCTCCTGAAGGAACTTATTATTATGTTCTAGAATTGAACGACCCCGATTATTTAGCACCATTTGTAGGCTATTTATATCTTACTAGATAACATTTTTTCCGAGGGTTGGCAAATACCATTTGAATTGAACAGCAAGCAATCGGATGGAAATGATTACTAAGGAAGTTATCAAATAAATCAAATCATCTGAAAGTTTGTAATATTTTAATGCAAAAAACACAATTCCACCAATAATACAGATGGTAGCATAAATTTCTCGTCTGAAAATAACCGGAATTTCATTGCACAAAATATCTCGAATTACTCCTCCAAAACAAGCAGTCATAGTTCCAAGAGCAATACAAATTATGGGATGCAACTCAATTTCAATACCTTTTTCCAATCCAATTAATGTAAAAACGCCCAAACCAATTGTATCAAATAAAAACAATGATTTTCTGAGTCTGTCCAGCTTTTTTCTAAAAATTAAGGCTAAAAGAAATCCAAAAATAATCACATAAACATAATTCAAATCTTGCATCCATCCCACAGGAGTTCTTCCAATTAACATATCACGCAAGGTTCCGCCTCCAACAGCTGTGACAAAAGCAATGATAAAAACCCCAAACGGATCTAGTTTTTTATGAAATGCTGTCAACACTCCTGAAATGGCAAAAGCCATTGTTCCTATAATGTCTAATAAATAAAACATGTAATTGTAATCTGATTTAAAAGAATTTTTACTTTTGAAAACTGTAATGATTGACAAAGATATTATTTAAACTTAATCTGCAACTATGGTTTCGTATAACACTAAAGATTGGTTCACCTTTATATTTCAATTTCACAAAGGTGATACGTTCAGAAAATTATTTCCAATAATAATTGTCATAGGAA
>JAUXNR010000035.1 GCA_030682755.1 Flavobacterium sp. | reverse complement strand
ATCAAGATTTCCGTCTAATATTTCTGTAGCTTTAGAATCAAATAAAACCATTTTTATAAACATATAAATATCTTCGTCTGTCACATTTTCTGAATCAGCAATATCTTTTTCAGTTGATTTAGTGCAACTTGTGAAGAATAGTATACAAATTAAACTTTTTAAAATGATTTTCATTTCGAATTTATTATTAATTCAAATATAATGAATTCCCAATTCCATTTATCCCAACTTATCAACAAAACAGAAAAAAACCATCCAGAAACCAACCTCACCAAGCAATCCTTAATGAACCTTACTTTCTAAATGGTTTATTTTGTATTTCGCAATACCACACAACTTTGCGTCTCTGCGTCTTTGCGAGAAAACTTTTAAAAAACTTTGCGAGAAACTTAATTATTCATACCCCAATCAATCTTTCTTGAAAAAAACATCACCGCCGCTAAAATCATGAAAAGACCAATGCTGCCTACCAACAACGCATAATCTTCCATTTGAATGATCACAAATATAAATGTGTATAATGCCGTTAAGGAAATACCAATAAACATCGGAAACTTTTTGTTCTTGAGAATTGAAATGGCATAAAATGAAATCAAAAGTATGACAGAGCTTGCGGCAACAATATAGGCTAACGTAAAACTACTGTGTTCTGTAATGGAAATCAGCAACGTATAAAACATAATCAACGCCAATCCAATCATTGAATATTGAAAAATATGAATGTTGATTTTACTGATGGATTGAATCAGGAAAAAGATTAAAAAGGTTAATCCAATAACCAAAAATCCATATTTGGAAGCCCGTTCGTTTTGTTGGTATTCATCAACAGGAGTGATAAAATCTACGCCAAACGTATAAGGTCGCAAATTGGGTAACGATTCAAACGATTGTTGAGCAAACGGTCTGTTAAGGTGTAAAACTTCCCAATCGGCTTTGAAACCTTTAGCCGTAACTTCTTTGTTTTTTTCGTTAGGAATATAATTCCCCATAAAACTCGGCGAATGCCAATTAGATTCCATCTTTGCAACCGTAGTTTTTCCTATTGGAGCAAAATAAATACTTTTACTACCATTATAATTGATGTTAAAGTTGAATGCTAACGAAGCATCGTTTTGCAACTTTTCAAGGTTAACAACGCCGGTTTCTAACGTGGCAATTTTATCAGAACTCAAACTTTGTGTAGGTTCAAAAAGATAGGATTGGTCACCGAGTTTTAAATTTACTTGACTTTTAATACTTTTTAAATTGGTGGTTCTGATGATAATGGTAGCTTTTTCCCAAACAATATCCTCTTGCGGAATGGTGTTGATTTCAAAGTTTGGCTTGGCGTAATGTCCGGAAAAATTCATTTCGGCTGTAAACACATTTGATTTATACAAACCGCGTTCCAAGGGTTTTGCCATAGTAACCACACTTTTGTTTTTTAATTCTTCCGGGAAGAAATAGGCCGTTTGAATTTCCGTTTTTCGGGTCTTGATTTGTTTATTTGAAACTGGATCAATGACATAGGAC
>JAUXNR010000044.1 GCA_030682755.1 Flavobacterium sp. | reverse complement strand
ATTTTTTGATGACTTTAACGTTTGATTGAAATAATAATTATCTGATGCAGAATTTAAAAGTAATTTTATTATTACCTTTGTCCTTTAATAATTAGTTGAAAACATGAACAATTTAGCTCCCTTTTTAGGATTTATCGGACCTTGGCAAATAGGTTTGATTATACTTGTGGTTTTATTGCTTTTTGGAGGTAAAAAAATTCCGGAATTGATGAAAGGATTAGGAAGTGGTATAAAGGAATTTAAAAATGCCGCAAAAGAAGACCAACCTGCAGACAAAAAAGAAGATAATAAAACGGAATAACTTTAAGTTTTTCCCTTACTTAAAACTCCAAATTTCACAAGTTAATTCTGTGAAATTTGGAGTTTTTATATTGAAGAAAAGCCTCCTAAAATAAATTTTAGGAGGCTTAAAAAGAAAATATATGTAGGTTGTTATTTTAAGTTTTTGTGTTTTTCTAACCCTTAAACCTTTAACTTAAAACTAATTAACTATTTGCAATAAAAATGCCTAAATCAATTTTAAGCATTTATTCATATTAAAAATATTATTTTGTTATTCAAACAATTCATTGTTTTTCAGTTGTTTACAAATAAAATGTGTTAAAAACACTTTTATAAATTAACAATGAATCGTTTTAAAACCAAGTGTATAATTTGAGTAGTTTTGTGTAGCTGATGTGTAAAAATTATACATGTTTTTTAGAATGCCATTGTTAGTTGAATCCTTTTCCTCACCTCATCCACCTCAACCACTTTTACTTGCACATGTTGATGCAATTTCACGACTTCATTTACATCCGAAACAAATCCGGCTTTGAGTTGCGAAATATGCACCAAACCGCTTTCTTTTAATCCAATATCTACAAAACAACCAAAAGCAGTAATATTATTAACAATTCCGGGTAAAATCATTCCGGTTCGCAAATCGGACATTTTTTTTACATTCGGGTCAAATTCAAAAACCTTTGCCGATTTTCTTGGGTCAAGTCCAGGTTTTTCTAATTCTTTTAAAATGTCTTTAATTCCTAAAATTCCAATGGTTTGGTTGGTATAATTTTCGGGGCTTATCAAAGTAATTTTTTCTTTATTTCCAATCAAATCCGATAAGGAAATTTTTAAATCTTTCGCCATTTTTTCAACGATTGAATAGGCTTCCGGATGAACCGCGGAATTGTCTAAAGGATTTTTTCCGTTTTGAATACGAATGAATGCTGCTGCTTGTTGATAGGCTTTTTCGCCTAATCGTGGTACTTTTTTAAGTTGTTTTCTATCTTCAAACGGACCGTTTTCAGATCGAAAATTCACAATGTTTTCAGCCATTTTTTCACCAATTCCGGAAACATAACTCAATAATGATTTGCTTGCCGTATTCAAATTTACACCCACTGAATTTACACAACGAACTACAACCGTGTCTAATTCTTCTTTTAATTTTGTTTGATCTACATCGTGCTGATATTGCCCAACTCCGATAGATTTGGCATCAATTTTTACCAATTCTGCCAAAGGATCGGAAAGTCGTCTTCCGATGGAAACGGAACCTCGAACCGTTACATCATAATTTGGAAATTCATCCCGTGCTATTTTTGAGGCGGAATAAACCGATGCTCCGGCTTCGGAAACCACAAATACTTGAACAGGCTTATCGAATGCAATTTTTTTAATAAAAAATTCGGTTTCACGACTGGCTGTTCCGTTTCCGATTGAAATCGCTTCAATATTATAAGCATTCACCATCGAACGGATTTTTTTCATCGCCATCGCATTTTCATTTTGCGGCGGATGCGGATAAATGGTTTCATTGTAGAGCAAATCACCTTTTTCATCCAAACAAACCACTTTACAACCGCTTCTATAACCAGGATCAATGGCTAAAATTCGCTTTTCACCCAAAGGTGGAGCAAGCAATAACTGACTCAAATTTTGAGCAAAAACATCAATAGCTTTTACATCGGCTTTGGTTTTAAATTCTTGTAGCGTTTCGTTGGAAATAGCTGGTTCAAGTAAACGTTTGTAACTATCTTTTATGGCTAATTTTAATTGATGTGCTGTTTCTTTGTTATTCTTAATTGTATTATTTTCAATGAATTCTAGAGCTTCATCCGGTTCTATTTCTACATTCATTTTTACAAAACCTTCGGCTTCTGCTCGCAACATCGCCAATAATCGATGCGAAGGTGTTTTGGAAAGTGGTTCTGCCCAATCAAAATATTGAATGAATTTTTGAGCATTTTCATCGTCTTTTTTTGATTTCACTATTTTTGTTGAAACAATTGCTTTTCGTTGAAATAAACGACGCAGATTTTTTCGGATAAAGCTATTTTCATTTATCCATTCGGCGATAATGTCTCTTGCTCCTTGTAATGCTTCATCTTCATTAGCCACTTTGTCATTCAAATACTTGGAAGCAATAAACTCAATATCATCGCTGTTTTGAGCCATAATGATTTTGGCCAATGGCTCCAATCCTTTTTCACGGGCGGCATCGGCTTTGGTTTTTTTCTTTTTTTTGTAGGGTAAATAATAATCTTCTATTTCTTGTAAATCGAAGGAATTTTCAATTTTTAATTTTAATTCGGGTGAAAGTTGTCCTTGTTCTTCAATAGATTTTAGAACTGATTCTTTTCGCTTAACAATTTCATCAAACTGCTTATTGAGTTTGAAAATTTGTTCAATCTGAACCTCATCTAAATTTCCTGTTTGATCTTTTCGGTAGCGGGAAATAAATGGGATGGTACAGTCTTCATTCAATAAATTAATTGTGTTTTCAATTCCTTTGATTGGAAGTTGTGTGGCGTTTTGAATGTATTGTACTTGATTCATTATAAAAATTTATAAGTAGTAAAAATTTGATTTGTTGATAATTAAAAGAAGTATCAATCCTGCACAATAAAATCTTTCGGATCAACCTTCTGAAATTCCGGTTGAATATTCACGTGGTTAATATCGAATTTTTCATAAAGAACCTCTTCAATTTCATGCAATAAATCGTTGAATTCACTCATTTTGATATCTGCTGCACAATCCAAATGAGCTTCCAAATGCAATTCTTCTTCGTTTAAATGCCAAACGTGAATGTGATGCAACTTCCCTACTCCTTTGATTTGATGTACTTCTCGAACGATGTCTTTAATATCAATGTTGTCCGGTGTAAACAACATGAGCATTTTGGTTGATTTTAAAAACAAATCAAATCCAACCACAATCAGATAAACAGCAATCAGCAAGGTCATCACACTATCCACCCAATAAATTTGATAGAATTTCATCAACAAACCACCAGTTAAAACCGCTACAGACGCCATCATATCAGTGAATAAATGCAAATAAGCCGACTTCATATTCAAATTATGAGCCGCATCTTTACGAAGTAATAAAACTGAAAAACCATTTACAGCAATTCCTAAAAGAGCCAACCAAATTACTAAGTTAGATTCAATGGGTTCAGGATGCATCAATTTGATGATAGCGTGATAAATCAATACAAATGCTACAACAATCAACGTAGATGCATTGATAAAAGCAGCAATCAATTCCGCTCGTTTATAACCAAAAGTATGACTTATTGATGCTTTTCGTCTAGATAATTTGTGAGCCACCAAACTAAAAATGAGCGAAAGTACATCCGAAAAATTGTGCAACGCATCCGAAATCAAGGCCAAACTTCCGGATATAATTCCACCTATCACCTGAGCAATCGTAATCACGGTGTTGAGTAAAATTGATAAAATCAAATTTTTACCGGTAACGTTGTGTTTGTGAATTTTTGGGTTGGTGGACATTTGGTTTTTTATTTTTAAAACCATTAAGGAATTAAGGTTCATTAAGTTTTTGTTTCTTAATGCCGCTTAATTCCTTAATGGTTCAAATTGTTATGAACAACGTATTTTATTCACTCGATTCTGATGTCTTCCTCCTTCAAAATCGGTTTTCAAAAAGGTTTCCACCATTTCAACCGCTTGAGGAATCGAAGTAAATCGTGCCGGAATACTAATAATATTCGCATCATTATGTTGTCTGGCCAAAGCCGCAATTTCTTTTGTCCAACACAAAGCAGCTCTAATGCCTTGGTGTTTATTGACGGTCATAGCTATACCGTTTCCACTACCGCAAATAACGATGCCTAAATCAGCTTTTCCAGTTTCTACATCGGTGGCTACCGGATGACCAAAATCGGGATAATCCACACTATCTGTCGTGTTGGTTCCGTGATTAATGACTTCGTGACCTTGTTTTTCTAAAAAATCAACGATGGCTTTTTTATAATCCGGGCCGGCGTGATCGTTTCCAATTGAGATTTTCATGAGTTGTTGTGTTGTTATTTTTATCTTTACAAAAATAATCAAATTCAATCAGGTTAGGATGAAATTTAACGGTCAGGTTTGTTCGTTTGATGATAATGCGTTGTATTGGGAATTACACATCCCGATTCCGCAAGCTGTTTTTGAAAAATTGCTCAAAGAAGCGAAAGACAAACGTGTGGTTTGCACGTTAAACGAAAATTTTTCTTTTTATTGTGCGATGTTGCCGAAAGGCACTTTTCACTATATTTTATTGAATAGAGAAATCTCAAAAAAACTGAATTTACATTTAAATGATGATGTAAAAGTGGAGTTAGTAAAAGATGAAAGTAAATACGGTATGCCACTTTCGGAAGAAATGGAAGAAGTTTTTTTCAGCGACCCAGATGGAAGCGATTTGTTTCATAAACTCACACCGGGAAAACAGCGAACGTTGATTCACGTAGTTAATAAATACAAAAGTTCGCAACTGCGGATTGAAAAATCATTCGTTATTTTAGAGCATTTGAAAAACAGAAAAGGTGTTTTGGATTTTAAAGGTTTGAATGAGGATTTTAAGAATTTTAAAAATAGATAACCTCCCCCCGACCCCCTCCAAAGGAGGGGGAGACGAGACGCTGAAATAGTTACTCCATTTGAAGTTTTTAAAATATTCTTAATCAAAATAAGTAGCTTTGTGAAATTCATAATCCGTGTTAATTCGTGAAATCCGTGTCAAAAAAATACGATTATATCATCCTTGGTTCCGGATTATCCGGTTTGCTCACTGTTTATCGGATGGCGAATGATCCTTGGTTTGATGATAAATCTATTTTAATCATCGACAAAGAAATCAAAAACAAAAACGACCGAACCTGGTGTTTTTGGGAAGAACCAAATGGCGAATTCGATTCCATCCTATCCAAAACCTGGGAAAAAGCATTCATTGGAAATCAAGATTTTCAGCAATCATTTGAAATGAATCCTTATTTGTATAAAATGATTCGAAGTAGTGATTTTTATAAATTGGTATTCGATAAAATTTCATCCAAATCTAATTTTACTTTCATAAATGATGAAATAATAAGTTGGAAAACAATTGAAAATTCGGTTGAAATCACTGGAAAAAATCAATCGTATTATGGGAATTTTTTATTGAACAGTTTTTTCGATGTCAATCCAATTTTCAACCAAAAAAAATATCCTTATTTAAAGCAACATTTCATCGGCTGGTTCATCAAAACCAAGTCAGCAATTTTTGATGATTCAGAAGTAAAATTCATGGATTTTACAATTGAACAAGATGGAAATACTCGCTTTATGTATGTTTTGCCAACTTCAAAAACCGAAGCTTTGTTTGAATATACGCTATTTTCGGAAGATTTATTAGAAAAATCAGTTTATGAAAAAGCGATTGATAACTATCTTCAAAAAGTTGGAATAACTGATTATGAAATTGTAGAAAAAGAAGAAGGAAATATCCCGATGACGTGTTTTCCTTTTCATAAACAGAATTCAGAACGCGTTTTATTTATCGGAACAGCCGGCGGTTGGACAAAAGCCAGCACAGGTTTCACTTTCTTCAACAGTAAAAAACAATCGGAAAAATTGGTGGAATTTCTAAAAACCAATCAAAACCTAACCAAATTCCATCAAAAAAACCGCTATTGGTTGTATGATTTAATTTTACTGGAAGTTTTACATCAAAATAATGAATTAGGAGGTCAACTTTTCGGAACACTTTTTCAAAAAAATTCCATTCAAAATATCTTCAGATTTTTAAATGAAGAAGGCACTATTTTTTCTGATTTAAAAGTAATGTTAACGTTACCAAAATGGCTTTTTATTAAGGCTACTTTTCGGGCTTTGTGGAAGTTGGTATAAACGTTGTTTGTTATCTGTTTTTGCCGCAGTTTACCCGCAATCTTGTCATTCCGACGAAGGAGGAATCTCATCAAGTTA
>JAUXNR010000026.1 GCA_030682755.1 Flavobacterium sp. | reverse complement strand
ATTCGCGCTTTTTTATATTATTTCCAATTGCTATCATCGCGAACCAGGTTGGCTTGAAAGCTCAATAGGAAACGGTGTTTTTTACTTATTAACCTTCTTGGCGGTTCATGCTGTTAGTCGGGAGATTATTGTTGAAAAACTCCTTGCGCCGTATTTAATTATCGTTAGTTTATTGGTTGCCCTTTCTTTGGCGATGGTGGCAGGACTTCCGCTTGATTATTACAATATCGACGATGATGTAAATGACTACTATCTTGCATCAAAATCCAGCTTGTCGCTGGCTGTGCTTTCAGGTGTTTATTATAATCAAAATTCTTTTGCAGTACTGGCTTTCTTGGGGGCCTGTGTTTTTCTAATGAAGTACCAGTTGTTGCAACAAAGTAAAGAAATAATTAAGTACTATCATGTTGCAATGCTGATAATTGTATTGGTTTGCGCTTTGATGACAGTGTCGCGGGCGGGATTATTGGCCTGTACGATATTGATTCTATTTTATATGATAAAAAGTCTTAAAAATAAGAAAATTCTACTCATATTGTTGTTATTGAATGCTTCGTTGTTAGTGGTTTTTTATTTTTTTTATGAACACTTGGATTTTTTGATGCTTCGCATTGAAAATGATGGGTCATCCAATAGGGTGGATATATGGGTGGATGCTTTTAATGTTTTCAAGGATAGCTATATATTGGGAGCTGGATATTATAAGTATTACACGCCGTCTGGTTACGTGACGACGCACAATGTTTATTTGCAGCTTCTTGTGTCGCAGGGTATTTTTGCTTTCTTGTTTTGGACTTTATTTTTATCAAACTTTGTTTTTTTTGCAATAAAAAATGTTGTTTTAACTAAAATCAGAAATAATCCTGTTGCTGTTATTGCTAGCATTGGTTTTTTGGCAATTCTAGTTCATCAGTTTTTTGAGACTATGATAATAGGGTCTTGGGGGCCGCTAGTCTTATTTATGTTTGTTTTGATGAATTTGATTGTTAACGTTGGCCTTAATAATGAATCCAATGCTGTGAGAGTATAGAATATGTTTCGTGCAATCAAGATGTATATAAGAAGTCCGGGTGGTAATGATTCGCAGCCATCTACTATCAGGGTTTTTTCATATAAAAACTTCTTTGAAAAAAATTATATTGCGGAGTGTTGTTTGGATGTTTCGGTGAATAAGTCAACTTTTTATATTTGGATATTGTGTATTTTAGGGAGATATGATGCGGTACTCTTGTCGATGCCTCCATTTCGAGGATGGGGATTACTTTTTTTGCCCTTCACGCGCGTAATTTTAGACGTCCGTGATGGCTGGTCCATTGCTATGGGTTCTGGTTATGGTGGAAATTTGCCGCCCAAGCCGTTTAAGGCAAAAATTGCTAGATTGGTGGAGAAATTTGCGATTAGACGATCTTTCGTGAGTATCACTTGTACCAAGGGGTTGCAGGAATATTTACAAAATGTATCAGGGCGCCAGGTATTGTTGGTGCCGAATGGGGTGGCGTGTGATGATTTGGATTTGATACTTAATATAAAGCATAATGTTACAAAGGTTAATTTTTCAGATGAGTTGATTTTTTGTTGCGCGGGCCAATTTTCTGAATATGGAAAAATTAAGGTTGAAA
>JAUXNR010000017.1 GCA_030682755.1 Flavobacterium sp. | reverse complement strand
TGGGGGAATCGAACCCCCCTTACCAGGATGAAAACCTGGCGTCCTAACCGATAGACGAACGGGCCAATTGCTAATTGCGAGTGCAAAAATACAACTATTTTTTATACTCGCAATAGTTACAAAATATTTTTTTCATTTTTTTAATATGCTTTTGCAAATAAAACTCTTCCAACCGATGGTTTTCCGCTAAACATACAGCTTCCCGCCTCCTCTTTTCTATTTAAAGGAATACAACGAATTGTTGCTTTTGTCAATTCTTTGATTTTTTCTTCAGTTTCTGAGGTTCCATCCCAATGTGCAGCAAAAAATCCACCCTTTGTATCTAATAATGATTTAAATTCTTCAAAACTATTTACTTCAGTGATATGATTGTTTCTATACTCAAAAGCTCTGTCATACAAGCTTTTCTGTATGGTAGCTAACAACTTTTCTATATGGTTTTCTATACCTTCCTTGGAAACTATTTCTTTGGTCAACGTATCTCTTCTTGCTACCTCAAAGGTGCCGTTTTCTAAATCTTTTGGCCCAACAGCAATTCGAATTGGCACACCTTTCAATTCATATTCATTAAATTTAAATCCAGGTTTATGCGTAGTTCTATTATCAAACTTAACCGAAATTTTTAGCTTTCTTAATGCTGAAACTAATTGTTCAACCTCAACAGAAATTGCTTCTAATTGCTCTTCTGATTTATAAATTGGCACTATCACCACTTGAATAGGGGCTAAATTAGGAGGCAAAACCAACCCATTATCATCAGAATGTGTCATTACTAAAGCACCCATTAAACGTGTTGAAACACCCCAAGATGTTCCCCAAACATAATCAAGAGTTCCTTCTGAATTAGTAAATTTAACATCAAATGCTTTTGCAAAGTTCTGACCTAAAAAGTGTGATGTTCCGGCTTGTAATGCTTTTCCATCTTGCATTAGAGCTTCAATACAATAGGTTTCAATTGCTCCTGCAAATCGTTCGGATTCTGTCTTTACCCCTTTTACAACCGGCATTGCCATGAAATTCTCTGCAAACTCAGCATATACATTCATCATTTTTACAGATTCTTCAATTGCCTCTGCTTTTGTAGCATGAGCCGTATGACCTTCTTGCCATAAAAATTCAGCTGTTCTTAAAAACAAACGGGTTCTCATTTCCCAACGAACCACATTTGCCCACTGATTAATCAATAATGGTAAATCTCTGTAAGACTGAATCCAATTTTTATACGTACTCCAAATAATAGCCTCACTGGTGGGTCTTACAATCAACTCTTCTTCCAATTTAGCATTTGGGTCAACCATCAACTTTCCTTTATTATCCGGATCGTTTTTTAATCTATAATGGGTTACAATGGCACATTCTTTTGCGAATCCTTCTGCATTTTTTTCCTCTGCTTCAAACATACTTTTTGGCACAAACAAAGGAAAATAAGCATTTGAATGTCCCGTCTCTTTAAACATTCTATCTAATTCAGCTTGCATTTTTTCCCATATGGCATAACCGTAAGGTTTAATTACCATACATCCTCTAACTCCTGAATTTTCAGCTAAATCTGCTTTAACTACTAATTCATTGTACCATTTTGAATAATCTTCGGCTCTTTGGGTAAGATTTTTGCTCATTTTGTGTGATTTGGCATAACTATTGTTGAATATTTTAACATAAATATTCAGCAAAACTAACTAATTTTGTCTTGAACAACAATAAAAATTTCACGCTATGAAAAGTATTATGTTACATCCCCGACTTATTCTAGGTTTTTCTTCTATTGGATTCCTAAGTCTTTTATTAGTTTCTTGTGGCTCCTATCAAAATAGTTCCTATTATGAAAATGATGGGATTTATGGTTCGAACACTACCGAAAGAAGAACAACGAATCAAAATACAAACACAGGAAACGCATACAGCGAATACTTCAAATCAAAGCAATTACAATTGCAAGATGAAGTTTTTGTAGATGTTGATTCCTATACCACTTATGGCGATTCAACTGTTACTGTTGAAGGCAATGCTCGTTACTCAGGTTGGGGTTCTAATCCTACCACAGTTATTGTAAATAATTATGATAACAATTGGGGTTGGAATTCTTGGTACGGTCCCGGCTGGGGCTGGGGAGGCTGGGGAGGCTGGGGTCTTGGATGGAATTCTTGGTATGGTCCAGGTTGGGGCTGGAATGCCGGCTGGGGCTGGGGAGGCTGGGGATTCGGATGGAACTCTTGGTACGGACCAGGTTGGGGTTGGAATTCTTGGTATGGCCATCCCGGATTTGGAGGATACTACGGAAACAATTATGCTTACAACAGAGGACGAAGAGGCAACAGTGCTTATTATACAGGAAATAACAGAGGTTATTCTGCAAATAGAACCGGAAGCACTTACGGTAGAAGAATTGGAACAGATTATAATCGTTCAAACACAACTTCAAGAAGTACTAATTTCTCAAATCGAGCGAATCAAAACAGAACAGACAGAAGCTATACTCCTACCAGATCCAGAACAGACATGAATACACCAAGAAATACAAATACTTCACCAAGAACAAATACAAGTCAGCCAAGATATAGTCCAAGCCCGGCAAGTTCAGGAGGACGTGGTGGTGGATCATACGGTGGTGGTTCCGGTGGTGGTGGAAGATCATCAGGTGGTGGTGGAAGAGGCGGAAGAGGTTAATCGAATCGTCTAACAATATATCCTTTAAAAAAAAATTAAATGAAAAAGAGTATACTAATCTCCATTTTGGGTGTTGTATCATTTACTATACAAGCCCAAGAAATAAATGATGCTATTCGCTATTCGCAACAAAATCTAACCGGTACTGCTCGTTTTAGAGCTATGAGCGGTGCTTTTGGTGCACTTGGTGGCGATTTGTCAGCTATTACAATTAACCCTGCTAGTTCGGCTGTTTTTAATTTCAACCAATTAGGGGTAACTTTGAGTAATTATGACAACAAAAACAAATCTAATTATTTTGGGACAAGAACATCCGAAAGAGAAAATACAATTGATTTGAACCAATTGGGTGCTGTTTTTGTATTTGAAAACCAAAAAACATCTGAAAGTTGGAAAAAATTAAGTTTAGGCATAAATTATGACAATACATTTAGCTTTAACAATGCATTTTTTTCAGCAGGTACCAATCCTTTAAATTCTGTTGACCAATATTTTTTAAGTTATGCCAATGGAGTTCCTTTAAATGTTATTACCAACAATCCTTATAGTTTTTTAAATTATGGAGAACAACAGGCTTATATGGGCTATGAAGGATATATCATAGATCCTGTTGATGGTGACAACCCCTCAAACAATCAATATGTTTCAAATGTTCCTGCAGGAGGAAACTATTATCAGGAAAACTTTGTAGTTTCAAAAGGTATAAACGGAAAATTAAGTTTCAATGCAGCAGCCCAATACAAAGACAATGTTTATGTTGGACTAAATTTAAACGCTCATTTCATTGATTATACACAAACATCACGTTTTTTTGAATCTAACTCAAACGACTCGCAAAACGGAGTTCAGAGACTTCGATTTGAAAATAGTTTATATACTTACGGAAATGGATTTTCATTTCAATTGGGAACTATCGTAAAATTAACCGATGAAATAAGAGCAGGTTTTACATATGAATCACCAACTTGGTTTAATTTGACTGATGAAACTTCGCAACTGTTAGTTGTGGAGAACCGAGAAGATGGTCAAAGTTTTACTGATGTTGTAAATCCTCAAATAATTAATATTTTTCCGGCATATCGTTTGCAAACACCCGGAAAAGTTACCGGAAGTTTAGCTTATGTCTTTTTAAAACGAGGTATTTTAAGCTTTGATTATAGTTTAAAAGATTACAGTAATATTAAATTCAGACCAACTAGTGATCAATATTTCAGTGATTTGAATAGAGAAATGGCTTCTATCCTGACCGTTACTAATGAGTTTAGAATTGGTGCAGAGTATAAAATCAAACAGTGGAGCTTAAGAGGTGGTTATCGATATGAAGAAAGTCCGTTTAAAAATGCAAATACCATTGGAGATTTAACAAGTTTTTCAACCGGTGTTGGTTATAATTTCGGCACAACCAAACTTGATTTAGCTTATACAAATACAAAACAAAAAAGCCAACAAGGATTTTTCACTCAAGGCTTAACTGATCCTGCTGCAATTAATTCAGTAAATAATGCTTTTACACTTTCGCTTTTATTTGATTTATAACAGCATTGTAACTCTCACATAAACCACCTTAAAAAGGTGGTTTTTTAATTATAGTAAGCAATTAATGGATTTAAATAGTTAATTTTGCAGCCTCAATAAACAAGGGTAATTTTCAAGATGAGAACAAAATCAATCAAAAAGAATAAAATTAATGTCATTACTTTAGGATGTTCAAAAAACGTTTACGACAGTGAAGTTTTGATGGGGCAACTTAAAGCAAGCGGAAAAGATGTTGTTCACGAGCAAGAAGGGAATATCATTGTTATCAACACATGTGGTTTTATTGACAATGCAAAAGAAGAATCTGTCAACACTATTTTAGA
>JAUXNR010000009.1 GCA_030682755.1 Flavobacterium sp. | reverse complement strand
TAGGAAAATACGAAGTAGAAGATCAAATTGATGCCGCAAAAGTGCTCGGAAATTATCCTTACATCGACAAAACCCGAATCGGAATCTGGGGTTGGAGTTACGGCGGATTTATGTCAAGCAACTGCATCTTAAAAGGAAACGACGTGTTTAAAACTGCCATTGCCGTTGCTCCGGTAACCAATTGGCGTTTTTATGACTCAATTTATACCGAACGATACATGCAAACACCTCAAGAAAATGCAAGTGGTTATGATGATAATTCTCCCATCAATCACGTAGATAAATTAAAAGGAAATTACCTTATCATCCACGGGACAGCCGATGATAACGTACATTTTCAAAATGCAACTCGTATGATTCGTGCGTTACAATTGGCTAACAAACAATTTGACCAAGCTATTTATCCCGACACAAACCACGGCATCTATGGCGGAAAAATCCGATTACAATTATATACCAAAATGACAAACTATCTTAAAGCTAATTTATAACCAAACTTATGACAAACGATACTTCGCTGGATAAAAAAGAATTATTCGGGCATCCAATTGGTCTATTTATCTTGTTTTTTACTGAAATGTGGGAGCGTTTCTCATTCTATGGGATGAAAGCGTTGTTGATATATTATTTAGTACAATACCATTTGTTTCAAGATACAGCAGGAAATTTATTAGTTGGAAGTTATGCGGCATTAGTGTATGCGACTCCAGTACTTGGAGGTTATTTAGCTGATAAATATCTTGGATTTAGGAAAGCGATTGTTTTTGGAGGTATTTTGCTGGTTTTAGGGCATATAGGAATGGCTTATGAAGGTAATGCTGCTACGCAATCTGTAACAGGTGAAATAGAAAGGGATAATTTTGCTCTACAAGTATTTTACTTTTCATTAGCGTTTATAGTTATGGGTGTTGGCTTTTTAAAAGCTAATATCTCTTCTTTAGTAGGTGAATTATATGAACAAGGAGATATAAGACGAGATTCTGGTTTTACTATTTTCTATATGGGTATTAACCTAGGCTCGTTTTTGGCTACTATTATTTGTGCTTGGCTTGGTGATGAATATGGATGGAGTTATGGTTTTGGGGCTGCTGGCGTTGGTATGTTTTTAGGATTATTAACTTTTATTTATGGAAGAAAATATTTAAAAGGAAAAGGTGAAACAAATTATCCTGATGCCTTGAATAAAACTTATTTTGGTATAAAGACCGAGTATATCATTTATATTTTTGCAACCTTATCAACGGTTATTATTTGGCAAATGGTACAAAGGCATAGCGTTGTTCAAAACTTACTCATTGTTGCTGGTGCTATCTCATTTGTTTATATAGTATATTATGCCATTACTAAATTAGATAAAGTAGCAAGAGAACGATTAATTGCGTTAACAGTATTAATTGTTTTTACAATTGTATTTTGGGCATTATTTGAGCAAGCTTACACATCAATGAACTTGTTTGCTTTAAGAGCTATGGACACTACATTTTTAGGAATTGAATGGAAACCAAATCAATTTTTGAGTTTAAATGCCTTATTTATTATTCTTTTAGCACCAGTATTTGCTTGGTTATGGGTAAAAATGGGAAAATACAATCCAAACACAGCCATTAAGTTTGGTTCAGCACTAGTTTTAGTAGGTTTAGGATTTGGAGTTTTGGTATATGGAATTAATATTGCTGAAGCTGGTCAAGTGGCTGCAATATGGTTAGTTCTTGCTTATCTGTTACATACAATGGGAGAACTTTGTTTATCACCAGTAGGTTTATCAGCTGTAACAAAATTGTCGCCTGCAAAAATAGTTGGATTTATGATGGGCGTTTGGTTTTTAGCTACTGCAAGTTCCGAATTTATTGCAGGTCTTTTAGCTAATATTGCCGCAATAGATACTACCAATGGTGAGTCTCCTGACTTGAATTTAGCAAAACAAGCCTATTCAAAATTATTTGAATATTTATTTTATACAGGATTAGGATTTGGTTTTCTATTACTAATCCTATCCCCATTAATCAAAAAATTGATGAATGGGGTTGACAAAGAATTAAACAACTAACATATTTTACATGAATACTTCAACCTCAAACGACTTTTTTAAAACACAAGTTCTCGGACATCCTGCCGGATTGTTCGTGCTTTTTTTTACTGAAATGTGGGAACGTTTTTCCTATTATGGAATGCGAGCCATACTTGTTTTGTTTTTAGTAAGTGCATTCGGTCTTGGTGGCTGGGATTGGCCTCGTGAACATGCGTTGGCATTATATGGTACTTACACCGCAATGGTTTATTTAACGCCAATTTTAGGGGGTTATATTGCAGATAAATTCATTGGTTACAGAAAAGCGGTTGTAATAGGTGCACTTTTGATGACGCTCGGACATGCTTCAATGGCAATTGAAGTGGCTCCCGTTTTTTTATATATTGGAATAGGATTATTGATAGTTGGTAATGGTTTTTTTAAACCAAACATGACTTCTGTAATTTCTCAACTGTATAAAGATTTCCCCGAGAAAAAAGATGGAGCTTATACCATTTTTTATATGGGAGTAAATGCTGGTGCCTTTTTAGGGATTTTGCTTTGTGGTTATTTAGGCGAAAAAGTAGGTTGGAGTTGGGGATTTGGACTGGCTGGGATTTTCATGCTGTTAGGAATGTTACAATTTTATTTAGCACAAAATATTTTTGGTGAAGTTGGAAAAAAGCCTTTGGCTGAAACAACAGAATCAAAAGCAGCTGCTCTTGAATTTGAAGGTGACCGATTAAATCATTTTACAATTTTTGATAAAGTAATAATTGCAATTACAACGGTTTTAGGTTTAGTGTGGGTTATCAACGATCCAGCATCAAAAATCGGAGGCTCAAATATTTTAGAGTTTGGGGGAACAGATTACTCAAATCATACTATTCTTATTGCTTTAGGATTATTTTTATTCTTATTAATTTCAAGAATTTTAAGGTATCCTGCCATTATCAGAGATCGGATGGTTGCCATTATTTTCTTTGCAATTTTTACTGTTTGTTTTTGGGCTTCTTTTGAACAAGCAGGTGGTTCGATGACCATATTCGCAAAAGATTACACCAACCGAATTATGTCTGGAAGTTATGCAACAATCTTTCTTATATCGAATATTTTAATTACAGTCATCCCGGTTGCCATAATAACATGGGTACTTTATCTATTATTCAAACAAACCTATAAAAAATATTTAGCTTCTAACATTATTCTAGGATTGAGTTTTGTTTTAATTTGGGGGATTGTTTTTTGGATGATTAATAGAGATATGAATTCAAATGCATTTGTTGTGTCTTATCAAACTATTGAGAAAGTCGCTGTTGATGAAGAAGGGAAACAAATTGTAGATGAAAAAACAGGTGAATTGGTTTATCAGTATACATTAGTAACTGAATCAACTACTGTTTCAGAAAGTGATAAAATAGTTGAAAAGGAAATTACAATAATAGAACCTATTACTTTAAACGTTGGACAAGAGATTGCTCTAATTGATGTTGATAAGAAAGGCAATTTTATTTATTTAAATCAAACAAAAGAAACTAACGTAAGAGCAACTTTTTCTGAATCATTGCCTAGTAATATTGTTAAAGGAACAATTAAACAAATTAAAGAGAATGAAATTGAAATTCCAGCAACATGGTTTTTAATATTAAACTCTTTATTTATTATTATTTTT
Source organism: Flavobacterium sp. (assembly GCA_030682755.1). Lineage (GTDB taxonomy): Bacteria > Bacteroidota > Bacteroidia > Flavobacteriales > Flavobacteriaceae > Flavobacterium. The sequence continues at coordinate 3,298 of JAUXNR010000009.1, read as the reverse complement.
GCTCCATTGTTTTCTAAGTGGTGGGAAAGTAAATTTAATCCAAGTGGCTCTGTTAAATATGGAATTGGCTTAATTCTTCTCGGACTAGGATTTGCAGCATTAGCATTTGGATCGATGGGAATAGAATCTGGTGCAAAAGTTGCTTCGGTAAGTATGATATGGTTGATTCTTGCCTATTTGTTCCATACTTTAGGTGAGTTGTGTTTATCTCCGGTAGCGTTGTCATACATAAGTAAGTTAGTTCCCGGAAGAATGATTGCAATGATGTTTGGAATTTGGTATATTGCAGTGGCAATTGGAAATAAAATTGCAGGAAGTATGGGAGGTAAAATTGATGAAATAACAGAACAGTACAGCATGTCAACATTTTTCCTGATATTTACATTTGTTCCAGCTGGTTTGGGTTTGATAGCAATTTTATTAAATCCACTTTTGAAAAAACTTATGCACGGTGTTCGATAATTTTCGGCATCATTTTTGAAAAATGAATAAAAAATAATTGTATGAAAAAAATAGTGTTATTACTTGCTTTTGTAACTGCTACTTTTGCACAAGCACAACAAATAAACTGGATGACTTTAGATGAAGCTTTAGAGGCTCAAGTTAAAAATCCGAAGCCAATTTTTATGGACGTATACACTGATTGGTGTGGACCTTGTAAGTTGTTAGATAAGAACACATTTCAAACCAAAGAGGTTTCAGACTACGTGAATGCTAACTTTTATGCGGTGAAGTTTAATGGAGAAGGGAATAGTAGTGTTACTTACAAAGGTAAAACCTATACCAATCCTAAGTTTGATCCTGCAAGAAAAGGTAGAAACAGTATGCACGAATTTACAGGTTTCTTAAAAGTGGAAGGATATCCTTCTATGTATGTTATGAACGCTACAGGAGATGTAGAAAAAGTTATAGTTGGTTATTATCAACCGGAACAATTATTAGCTGAACTTAAAACCGATAATTAAAAAATGAAAAAAATACTTTTTTCAGCAGTTCTATTCTTAACAATTAGTCTTGCAAATGCTCAAGAATTAACTTGGCATACAGATATCAATAAAGCAATTGAAATTTCTGTGAAAGAAAAAAAACCATTAATGCTATTCTTTACAGGTAGCGATTGGTGTGGTTGGTGTATCCGTCTTCAAAATGAGGTGTTTAAAAAACCTGAGTTTGCACAATGGGCAAAAAAGAAAGTCGTTTTAGTTGAATTGGATTTTCCACGAAAAACAAAATTAGATCCAAAATTAGAAGCTCAAAATAACGAACTTCAAGCTATTTTTCAAGTTAGGGGTTACCCTTCTGTATGGTTTGTAAACCCTGAAAAAAAGAAAGATAAGTCTATTAATTTACAACAATTAGGCAAAACAGGTTATGTTGCAGGAGGTCCTGAAAAATGGTTGGAAGCAGCAACTTCTTTTGTTGGAAAATAAATTAGTTTGAATCAAACTTTACATATCCCTTTTCATTGGTTACATGAAAAGGGATGTTTTTTTTAAAGCAGGTTGTTTTCCATTTTTCAATTGTATTGAGGTAATTACTCCCATCTGCAATGATTAGTTCAGGACTGTGATGCTCAATCAATCGTTCAAGGTTAATTTTTGACGATTGTGTTAATAGGATGATATCTGCTTTTTCTGGTGTTTTGAAAATTGCTTTTTCATCAATGATAAGTAGTTTTTTTGTTGGAAGATTAATTGCGTTTGGGAGCTTCTTTATTTCCTTAATTTTTCCAAAATTACCTTGAAGGTAATTCTTCATCACATAATTTTTAGTTATCATAGTATCATTGGTGAGTATCTTGATTTCATTGTGCTCTTTAATTGTAATAATAGTTCGTTTTGGATAATGAAACAAGATAGATTCCTTTTGATTGTAATGATGAATTCTTGTCAAGAAATAACAAGATTGAATTCCAATAATTACAACTAGCAGAAAAATTAGTTTTTGAAAAGAAGGTTTTTTTACCCAAACCACAAAACTGATAATGAATAGATATAGAGCTATCAATAGAATTTGATTGAAAGCGATATCTTTTAAAACAAATTTTTCATAAGCAGCAATAAACGAAACATATTGATTCATAAAACCAATTGCTTCAGATAAAACATAACTTAAAAATGGTATCGGAACTGAAATTGTGTTGGTTAAAATGATCAAAATGCCTAACACTAAAATTAATGTAAGTAACGGAATAACTACTAAGTTTGTTAAAAAGAATAATCCGGGAAACTGATGAAAATAGTAAATACTTAGTGGTAATACACCAATTTGAGCCGAAATAGAAACCGTTAGAATTTCATAGAAATAATTTACAATCTTATTTTTAGGTTTCCAAAGTTTACTAAAAAGAGGTTGAATCCAAACAATTGCAATTACAGCACTATAGCTCAATTGAAAGCCAACTTCAAATAAAAAATTGGGTTTGAATAGGAGCAATAATAAAATGGAGACCGCAATGGTATTGAAAATATTTGTTGCCTTTTGCAAATGCATTCCGATAGCCACAAAACTAAACATTGTAACTGCTCTAACAACTGATGGCGATAATCCGGATAAGATTGCAAAAAGCCATAGAATGCTAATAAGCAAAAACAATTGGATAATTTTACCGTTTTTAATTCTTTTTAATGGCGATAATAATGCTTTGAAGAAGAACAATAAAATCCCAATATGAAGTCCGGAAATTGCTAAAATATGTATTGCTCCCGCTTGTGAATATTTTTCCGTTAATTCAGAATTAATGTCCTGTCGTTGCCCCAACAATAAGGCTTGAATGATAGAAAGTTGATCTTTGGTAAAATTATAGTTGTTAAAATCATTGCTAATTTTATCTCTAATGCTTTGCAAATGATAAGCCGTGTTTTTTTCAATTGAAACAGCTTTAAAATTTTTGTTTTCAAAATAGATTTGATGAAAAACATCTCTTTTTTCTAAATAATCGGCATAGTCAAATTGGTTCGGGTTATTTGGTTTTTTTAGGGCTTTAATCGCACATTTAGCAACAACTAAACTGCCAACTTTGAGTTTTGGTTCATTGTTTTTTTTAGAAAAGTTAACTAATAATTTGCCCTTTAATTTCTGATTGTTAATCTGTTTGACCTCAAGATAATATTTGTAAGCATAAGGATTTGGTTTTAATTCTTCAGAAATAATTCCGGTTAAGATTACTTTTTCTCCGGATTTAATCCAATTACTGTAATGGCTTTTATGATTGGGTTGGTGATGAAAAACAAACACTAAAATACCGCATACTATGCTTATGAAATATACTTTACAGCCAAATAAAAATTTTACAATT
>JAUXNR010000370.1 GCA_030682755.1 Flavobacterium sp. | reverse complement strand
CAAGTTGGTTTTCGTCAGGAAGCGGCTCGTTTGGGTGGCATAGGCTCTTGCGGAAGAGAATTATGTTGTTCCACTTGGTTAACTGATTTCAGAAGTGTGAATACTTCGGCTGCTCGTTACCAACAACTTTCTTTAAATCCTCAAAAACTTGCCGGACAATGCGGGAAGTTAAAATGTTGTCTAAACTATGAGTTGGATACCTACATGGATGCCTTAAAAGGTTTTCCTGATTTTGACACAAAAATTGAAACCGAAAGAGGTGTTGCTTATTGTCAAAAACAAGATATTTTTAAAGGACTAATGTGGTTTGCTTATGCTGATAATATTGCCAATTGGCATGTGATTCATATTGATCAAGTGAAAGAAATTGTAGCAGAAAACAAACAGCGTAAAAGAATTTCTTCCTTAGAAGATTTTGCCTTGGAAATTATAGCAGAACCAAAACAAGATTTTAACAACGCAATGGGTCAAGAAAGTTTAACCCGATTTGATCAACCGAAGAAAAAGAAAAGCAGAAACAACAACAAAAGACGTAAGCCAAATCCAAATGATTCTAAGAAATAGTCTTCTTATTTTTTTACTGGTTATACTAGTGGTTTCTTGTGACAAAAAGCGTGTTTTTGATCACTATACTACTGTTGGAAAAACGTGGCACAAAGACAGTATTGTTCAATTTTCATTTGATCAACAAGACACCTTGACGCCGTTTAATTTGTTTTTAAACTTAAGAAATAATAAAAACTATCCATATAGCAATTTGTTTTTGATTGTTGAATTAGAAGATCCAAAACAAAAAACAATGGTGGATACTTTGGAGTATATCATGGCCAATCCGGATGGTACGTTATTAGGTTCCGGATTTTCAGATGTTAAAGAAAGTAAATTATATTATAAAGAAAAATACCGGTTCAAAACACCCGGAAAATATACGTTGAGAGTGCAACATGCCGTTAGAAATACAGGAAAAATATCAGGGGTTGAAACCCTTGAAGGAATTTTAGATGTGGGTTTTAGAATTGAATTAACTGAATAATCATGGCTCAAAAAAAGAATTTAGGAACTGCTGAATTTTCAAAATACAATAGAAAGTTTTGGAAATTTTTTGCTTTTGGAATGGGTGGCATTTTTCTCTTTTTCTTCTTAGCATCTTTAGGTGTTTTTGGCTCAATGCCCTCTTTTGATGAATTAGAAAATCCGGATTCCAATCTAGCCACCGAAGTAATTTCATCTGATGGAGTTACCATTGGAAAATTTTATCGTGAAAACAGAACGCCAATTTCCTATGAAGATTTACCTCAGCATTTGGTTGATGCATTAGTAGCCACTGAAGATGAGCGTTTTTACAATCATTCTGGAATTGATGCCAGAGGAACCATGAGAGCCGTTTTTAAATTGGGTTCCAGTGGTGGTGCAAGTACAATTACACAACAATTAGCCAAACTTTTATTTCATGGAGAACGTTCTAAGAATATTTTTGTGGCCGTAACTCAAAAAGTAAAAGAATGGATTATTGCAACCAAATTAGAACGCCAATACACCAAAAATGAAATCTTAACGATGTATTTAAATCGTGCCGATTTTGTAAATACAGCCGTTGGAATTCGATCTGCTGCAAAAGTATATTTCGGAAAAGAACCTCGTGATTTAACCATAGAAGAAGGAGCGTTATTGGTGGGGATGTTGAAAAACCCTTCGCTCTATAATCCAACGAGAGAAAGAAGAAAAGAATTGGTTTTTAATAGAAGAAACACCGTTTTGGGTCAAATGGTAAAAAACGGGTTTTTAGAAAAAGAAGCAAAAGAACAATTAGAAAAATTACCCGTTAAATTAGATTTCAATCCGGAGAGTCACAAAGAAGGAATTGCAACTTATTTCAGAGAATACCTTCGTGATTATATGCGAAAATGGGTAAAAGAAAACAAAAAACCCGATGGATCAGATTATAATATTTATAGTGATGGATTAAAAATTTATACCACAATTGATTCTCGCATGCAAAAACATGCAGAAGATGCTGTTCATGAACACATTAAAAACCTTCAAGCGGAGTTTTTTAAATCTCAGAAAAACAATAAAAACGCACCTTTCTATAAAATTAATCAAGAAGAAACAGACAAGTTGATGTTGCGTGCCATGAAAACATCTGAGCGTTGGCGATTAATGAAACTGCAAGACAAAAGCGATGACGAAATATTGAAATCGTTTGATGAAAAAACCGAAATGACTGTTTTTACTTGGAAAGGAGAACGCGACACCATCATGACGCCAAAAGATTCAATTCGATATTATAAACACTTCTTGAGAAGCGGTATGATTTCAATGGAACCACAAACCGGACACGTTAAAGCATGGGTTGGCGGAATCAATTATAAACATTTTCAATATGACCATGCCGGACAAGGAGCTCGTCAAGTTGGTTCAACCTTTAAACCTTTTGTTTATGCAACAGCTATTGAACAATTGAACATGTCTCCTTGTGATTCAATAATTGATTCGCCTTTTACAATTCCCAGAGGAAGACATGGCGTTAGTGCAGATTGGACACCCAGAAACTCAGACCACAAATATCGTGGCATGATTAATTTGAAAAAAGCATTAGCTAATTCTATCAATACAATTTCTGCAAAATTAATAGACCGAACCGGACCAAGAGCGGTTATTGATTTAACAAACAGAC